>CAJMOW010000004.1 GCA_905215145.1 uncultured bacterium
TAATTAATTATAAAAATAGATTATATATATCTAATTATAAAGAACAGACTTTAAATAAAAAAATAGATCAATCTATTATAGATAGTGTTTCTATATCATTAAAAGTAAATACTACTAATTTTGCTTTTTCATCTACAAATAAAGATACTGTAAGTACATTAAAACAAATTGTTACTTTAACTGAAAAACGAAAGGATGTTCGATCTGGTCAAGAACAATTAAAAACTCCTAAACAATATTTTTTAGATATAAATAGTATTTCTGATATTACAAATCAAAGTATTCCTTTTAATAAAATATTAAATGTAGATAATTCTATTGATTTAATAGTAAAAATTACTAAAGAAGGCAATACTACTGAAAAAGTTATAGATATAAATTCTATAACTATAAAGAAAGATCCAAGCGATAGTTCTACTCTTCCTGGATATTGTAAAATAAAAATAGGAGAAGAAATTTATGATTCAATAGAATATTGTTTTAAAACTGATGTAGATAGTAATGGAAATCATACAAATTTTAAAATATTTGATGCTACTAATTATATAATTAGTTTTCAAAAAAAATGTATAGATACTATTAGTTCATTTAATGATAGATTAAAAGAGTCTACATTAATTCCTGGAGAAGTGTATAGTTTTTATATTCATTATATAGATAAATATGGACACGCTACTAATGGATATAGAATAAATAATAAAACATATCTTACTACTAATACTGGAGGTGGATATTTTATACCAATTAAAATATATTTGCCTGTTAAAAATTTGACAGAAGGGTATATAGCTGTTAATGAAGAATATACTTTAAAAGAATTTAAAAATGTATTAAATAGTAGTGGAAATTTAAATATATATAATATTAATAAATTTAATAATAAATTAATCAGTTCTGGTTCTTCTGCTTCTAAAAGTGATATAAAAAACTATTTATTATCATTATATGGAGATTTATTTGCAGATAATATTACTAAATATGATGATATAAAAATAGCTAATATATTTAATAGCGGAAATGTAAACGGAGCCACTACTGGTAATTTTGGAGTGTATATTAATGAAAACAACGAAAGATTATTTAAAATACCTGAAGAAGAATATTATTCTACTTATGAAGGAATAGTGAATTATAAATACGGATTGCGAGTTACAGTTAAAATACCAGAAGATTATATAGGTTATTTTATTAGTTATGAAAAATTTGAGTCTACTAAAAAAGTAACAGGTTTTCTTACTAATAAAGATGCGAGAGAAATTAGTGCAATCGAATATAATATTGGGCAAGGAGTTACTTTTAAAAATTATGAAAATAATAAAGTAAGCTCTGATATGTATTTATATAGTAGTACATTTGATATTAAAGATAGTTTATCTACTGATTATAATTTTATAAGAATAAAAGCTAAAAGTACTAAATATTGTAAACATAATAATAGTGGAAATATAACTGTTACTACTGAAGGAAATGATGGATTTATCGCAGAAATAAGTAAATCTGATATTCTTTACAGAAACAGTTCTATAAATTATGCTTATGATTTAAATAAATCTTTAATTAATTATACTGCTATACAAGATAAAATATATCCTATTGACAATTATAAATTAGTAGTAGCTGATTCTGTTAAAGATGACAGAGGAGGATTAAGTACCGCTATTAAGTTAAAAAATATAGAACAATTATTTATTTCTGATGATAAATATAGGGTAAATACATATATTGCAAGTCTTTATAATTATCATAATAAATTATATGTAAATAAAGAAAAAACTCTTATTAGAATAGGTAATATAATTTATGGATCTGGTACTATAAATACTGACATAAACGATGGCTTTAACGGAGTATATACTTATGATGGTGTAATTGTATATAATGGAAGTGGGATTACATTTAATTCTGAAAATAATAATTTATATAATACTCGTGGAAAAGTAAGTAAAAGTATTCCTGATAATTCGGATAAAAATATAGGATTATCTGTACTTGATGAAACTTCAGAAAAAATTTTTCATTTAAATATTCCATTTTTAAATTATATTCAGTTTCCTGTTATAGATACATATTATTACGAAAGTAAATATTTTAATAATAATCCTCAGAATGTTATATTCTCTATAATGAAACCTAATGAGCAAGACGTTGAGGCTAAAGGATATTGGCCAGGTTTAATTATAGAACCAAAAAATTCTATTGATTTATTTAGTAATTCTCAAGGATCTCAAGATGACTTTATCCCTACTGTTTATAACAATTATAGAGATGATATATTAAATATTACTCAATTTGATAAGACTGTTAGAAGAAGTAATGTTATTCAAGATGAAAGTGCTGTAAATGCTTGGAGGCAATTTCCTACTGAAGGTTATAAAAACATTAATGAGAATAAAGGTATTATTACTAATTTAGTGGGTATTGGTGTTTATTTATTAGTTCACACTGAGCATAGTTTATTTATGTTTAATGGTGATGCTACATTACAAACTAAAGATAAAAGTTTACAATTATTACAACCTGATGCTTTTGATACTAATTATGTAGAAGTATTTACTTCTGATTTAGGATTTGGAGGATTACAAGATGATTTAGCTTTTATTGTAGATCAATTTGGTTATATATTTTATAATAATGATTTTACCAGATTTTATAAATTTGATAATGGCCAATTATCTTTAATAGATCAAGATATTTATTTATATTTACAAGATAATAAACCCACTAATGTTAGATTTGGTAATGATAAATTTAATAAACGTTTATTAATTAGTTTAAAGTTATCTAATAATACTGTTAAAACTTTAAGCTATAATTATGAATTAGGTAATTTTATTAGTTTTCACGATTATAATTTTATTCAAGGATATAATACTAAATCTAAATTATATTTAGTAAGCGGGAATAATTTATATAACGACATATATAATTTTACTGATACTAAAAGTTATGGTACTTATGAAAGTTTAAGTTTTTCTACTACATATCCATCTTCTATAAGTATTATTCTTAATGAAGATTATGATGCTATAAAATTTTTAGAATTTATTAAATATAATGTTCGTAAAGTAAGTAAATCAAATAGTCTTGTTAGTATATCCCCCGTAAAGGAAGGTATGCAGCCTTATGCTGGAGATATATTAGAAATATTTAGTGAATTTACAAATACTGGAGAAATAGATATTAATATAGATACTACTAATAAATTTAATAGATATTCTAAACCTTGGTTTGAATTAGGTAATTGGAATTTTAATTATTTTAGAAATAAAATTTCTACTTATAATGGTAGCGGTTCTGATAAACTTACTCGTATTTATGGAAATTATATAGTTATTAAATTTACATTTGATAATAAAGATAAAGTTTGTATTGAATTTGAAAATTTAAATGGTAGTGTTTCTAAACAAAGAAAGTTATGAAAAAAGTAATTAAAACTGATAATAGAAAAAAAGCTTTTCTTGGTGCTTTAATTGGAGGAGTTGCAAGTATTGCAGGTTCGGCTATTGGTGCAGCTAAAAAACGTAAAGCTGAAAGAGAAAAATTGAAACAGCAACAAATTGAACAAAATCAAAATGATGCTAAAGCCCAAGCTCAAGCTCTTACTGCAAGTGTAGCTGATCAAGATTATGTAGATGAATATAATAAAAAAGTTACTTTAAAAATGGGAGGAGATAAAAAATTTAATGATAGAATTAAATCTAATAAAACTAAATCTAATCGTATATTTAAATGCGGTGGTCAAAAGAAAGCTAAAATGGGTTCTTTAATTGGGCAAAATGGAGTTGGTGGAGAAATTGGAGATGCTATGTCTGGAATTGGAGGATTGGCTGATTCTTTATTTGCTCCAAGTTCTGCTCCTAAACAAGTAAAGAAAGCTGATGGATTTAGTACTACTGGCCCTAAAGTTGAAATAAAAACTCCTAATTATATGAATAATACTAATAATAACGATATTAATAATAATATTAATACTGCTACTAATCCTACTACTCAACAACAAAATAATCAATTTGTCGATCGCTCAAATACTTTGCGATGCGGGGGCAAAAAACGTATAAAGCATAAATAAAAACTATTTTTAGGCTGTTATATTGATTGAATATTGAAAATAATATAAATATATCTAAATTGAAATACATTAAATTAAACAGCCTAAAATTTATTTATTAACTATAATATTATATGAAGAAATATATTTTAAATCCTAAAGTTGTTCGTGGAGGAAAAGCTATTCCTCTTGGAAATAACTTTTATTATATGCAAGGCAAAAAGCACGAACAAGGAGGTATTGATTTAGGTGCTGATGATAAGAATGGTCTTGAAGTTGAAGGTGGTGAAGTAGTTCACACTTCTAAAAACTCTATTAAAGTTTTTAGTGCAGTTCCTATGCTTAATGGCAAGAGTCCAGCTGAAAAAATAATTAATGGTGAAAATGCTAATAAAGTATTTAAGGAACAAGAAGAATTTAAAGATAGAAATAATTTTAATGATGATGGAAGTAAAAAGTATCAAAATGGAGGTAAAAGAAGATATATCGGAGGTAGTACTAATGAAGCAAGACAAAAATATTTTGATACAGATAAAGAACTTACAGATAGTGTAAAAGTAATTGCTAAAAGATATAATATTAATCCTAATCTATTAGCAAGTAGAATGGCTAAAGAAGGTCCAATAGATAAAGCTATTAATTATTATAATGATACTAATGGAAAATTTGATAGAAGAGAAGTTCATGGAAGCGATTGGGGATTAGATGATACAGGAAATAATTTAAATGAAGGAATTATTACTTTAAAAGAACCTTATTTAAGTTATTATGATGAAGAATTTTTTAATGAAAAAGGTAGAGAAGTTAATTCTGTATATTCTCCGAATTGGAATTTTGGTATTTCTGCAACTGCCGCTGAATTAGAATATAGAAGAAATGAAATGAAAAAAAGATTTCCTAATTTATCGGATGAACAATTAAATGCAGCTGCATCCGCTGCATTTAATAGAGGTATATATGGAGCAACTAAATATATAAAACAAGGTAAGGATTTAAATGAATATTCTCCTTTTATAAATATTAAAAAAATGGGTGGACAAGTTAAAAAAAATATATTTGTAGAACTTAATGTTGGAGGTAAAAAGAAGTTAGTGCCTGCATCTTCCTTTACGGGGGAAAGACAAAAAGCTCTAATGGGAATTAATGAAGATATTGATTATATTAATACTCCTAAATATAAAGGTATAATAGAAGAAGCAAGCATAACTAATCCTCGATTATCTCCTAATAATGTATATAAACAATTAACTAATGCCGCTGGTACAGATGATGCTTTAAAAATTAAAAAATTAAATAATATTCCAAATAATAATAAATTTAGTCCTGCTGCTGGGCATTTTAATGAAATTACTCTTGGAGATATTATAGGAGGAGTAACTAATACTATTGGATCTATTACTAATTATAATAGCAATAGGCGTACATTAAATAATATGAAATATAGTTCTGCACCTCTTCCTATTCAAGCAAAAAAACTTAAAACTCGATTTAATATTAATCCTCAATTAGATAAAATTAGAGAATATCTAAAAGCTACTAATAGAGATATTGATTCAAATACAGCAAGTTCTCGTGTGGCTCTCGCCCGTAAAGGAATAGCTCGCACTAATGCTTTATTACAAACTAATAATCTTTATGCTACTAAAGAAAATGCTGAAACCCAATTATTAAATCAAGATAATATGAATCAACAAAATGTTGCAGCTCGTAATGTTGAAATGTATAATAGGTGGAGAGAAGGTAAAAGTAATTTTGATAATATGTTATTAGAAAAACATGTTGAAAATACTTCTGATTTAATTAGAGGTTTAACTACAACAGTACAAGATATTATTGGTGGAATTGAACAAAGAAAAAATATTAATAATACTTTATCTACAATTGCTGCTGCAAATCCTAATGTAACTGCTGAAATATTAAAAGATTTAGGTGTAGATTTTAGTTATTTGATTAGAAATGGTAAAAGGATTAAAAATAAGAAAAATTAATTTATAATATTATGAAAGGTTTTAATCCTATTATAAGACAACGAGTATCTCCTATTAATTTAGAAACTGTTGCTAATACTTATAGAGAACTTGAACAAGGCCATCAAAAAAGTATGCAACTTGCTTCTCAACTTCAAACTGCAATGGCTCAGCTTCCTCTTAATGAAGCTGAAGATGAATGGAGGCAAAATAAAATTCAACAAATTAGGAATACTCTTGATAATAATTTAAATTATGGAAATGCTGCTGGGGCTTATGATGATTTAGTAAAAGCTCAAGGTGATATTACTTCTGATCCAGGTTTAATAGGTCGTATTAGAGCACAACAAGATTATACTGCATATTTAAATAATATTAATGAGCGACAAGATTTATCTGAATATCATAAAAATTATTATAGAGCAAATACTAAATATAGATATAATGATATTTATAATGATAAAGGACAAGTAATTGGAGGTACTAAATGGGAACCTAATGAAAGACCTGTGTCAAGTATAGATATGAATAAAATATATAATGAAGCTCTTAAATATGTTTCTCCTGATGCTGGAGGATATGAAAATACTACTTTTATAGATATTTCTACAGGTAAAGTATCTAATACTTATACAGAAAATAGTACTATGGCAAGATATAATTCAATAACTGGAAAATATGAGATTCTTCCTCCAGAAAAAATTAGAGCTGCTGTAGATGCTGCAATTAAAGCAAATCCTGCAATTAGAGCAAGTTTAGAACAGGATTATAAAATTGATAAATGGTATCATAGTCAAAATCCTAATATTGCAAATGATGTAATTGATCCAAAAGGATATACTAAATCTTTTGATCAATATGTAAATGATAAAATAGATCCATTTATTAGAGCTAAACAATATAGACGAATATATACTTCTACCGCTTATAATGATTCTATGATAAATGAAATCGCTAAAGCTAAAGTAACAGCTAAAGCAAATAATAGTGGAAATAATCAACAAATAAATAATTTTTTAGCTAATACTATTGTTGAAAAGGGCCCAAGAGCTCAAGTTAAAATCGATCCTGGATTAGAAGTTTTAACTGGAGTTAGAACTATTGGAAGCACTTATACTGAAAAATTAAATGAAAAATATCCTAATGTAAATATTCCTGAATTTAATTTATATACTACTCCAGATGCTTTAAGTACTTGGGCAAAAAATAATAATATTTCTGGTGAAGTAGTCATAGATGTTATGAGAGAATTTGATAATTTTAAAAGAGCTACTTTACCATATAGAGCTACTATTAATAATGTTATTGGAGATGTAAATGATCCAAATAAAATAGACGCTTTTAATTTTATATCGCAAGTAAATAGTGGAATTATTGATGATATATCACCAGATGATACTGATACTATGAAAGAATGGAAACAAAGTTTTGCTAATATTACTGATAGATTATTCGGAGATAATTCTGCCGGCATAGCTATAACATTAAAAAATCAAAGAGATTTAGATACTTTTAAACGAAATATTGGAGATTTATGGGATACTTATGAAATTAAACAATATAATACTGAAAATGGAGATATAAGATTAGTTCTTTCTTCAGATCATAAAGATGGAACTTATAAATTTGTTCAAGCTGCAAAAGCTACAAATTTAGATAGTAGAGTTTTTGGAGGAGGATTAAGAAGAGAAAAATATACTTCAATTAGACGAGTAGACGAAAATGGAAATATTGTCCCTCTTGAAGTTCATTTTAATAATCCAAATAGAGAATTACTTATATCTCAAGCTGATTATCTTTATACTGATATAATAAAACAAGCTAATAAATTACAAGAAGATATTCTTCCAGTTGGTGATGAAGTTGTTGTTGATACTTCAGTTTCTTCTCATACAAATCCTGAACATTATATGAGAGATCAATTATATCAAACTATTAGTAATCCTGCTGATGCTAAACTTGAAAAAGATCGTAGAGATGATATTGTAAAAAGATATACTAATATATTTAAAGCTAATCCTCAACTTATGATTTCAGGTGATTATTTAGTAGTTGATAAAAATGGAACATTAAGAGATATGACTTCTGACGAAATAGAAGATGCTCGTATTAAAATTCCAACTTATAATGATAGTAATATAAAGCATCAATTAACATATGTTCCTACTATGGGATGGAAAATTAAAACTACTGTTACAGATGACAGTGATGTTAAAGAATATATATTAAAAGAAGGACTAAATGATCCATCTATTGATGCTGTTAATAATAGTATAAGCACTCAAGCAAAATTATTATTAGATAATGTTACATATGCTTATCAAGCGTTTTCTTATGATACTCCATATGGTACAGATATTGTTGTTAAAGATAAACATACCGGTAAATTTATATTACAAGATGAAGATTTAAGAACGATAAAAGAAGATATTTCTCTTCAAGATGTTGAAAAACTTGCTTTGTGGAGTGTTGTAGAAAATAAAGTACGCAATGGTGAATATACAGAAAATGATAAAGAAGCAATAGGGCAAGCTTATTATAATTCTCTTATAATTAAAGGTTTTGATCCAGAAACAGCAATGATGTTTACTAATGAGTATATAGAAAAATTATGAAACTTACACGTGAAGAAATGAATAGAATAATGAAAGGAGAGGGTAATAAACCTTCTCCTTTTTCTGGTTTCGGAAATACTGATAATAAACCTTCTCCTTTTCAAGATCCTTATGGTTTTTCAGCTGTTAATAAACAAATTGAGAATCTCCCTCGATTTTCTGTTAGTAAAGAAGATTATGAAAATTTTGCTGATTATGATGTTTATTTAAATGCTTATACTACAAGAGAAGAAGCTGAAAAACAAAGAGCTAAAAATCAAAGTTGGATTGAACAAACAGGTCGCGCTGTTACACAAGCTGTTGCAAACGAATTTATTCTTGGAACGCTTTCTGGATTTTCTAATATGTATGATGCTGTTTATAATCTTATAGCTAATGACGGTTATAATGATTATACTAATGCAGTAAGTACAGCACTTGAAAAAGCTCAAGATTCTATTAGAGAACGATTTGCTATATATCAAGAAAATCCTGGAAAATCATTTGATATTGGAGATTTTGGATGGTGGGCTAATAATGCTATTACTGTTGCATCTACACTATCTATGCTTATTCCATCTACGGGTATCATGAAAGGAATTAAAGCTCTTGGAAAAATAGGTAAAGGAACTAAAACTATTGGAAAATTATATAATAAAGGAATTTATGGTATAGGTAAAATTGCTGAAAAAAGTCATCTAACTTCTAATCCTGCAAGAACTGCTAAAAGTATTAATACTGTTTTAGATCTTGGTGCAACAGCTGTATTAAGTAGAACTATGGAAAATTATATGGAAGCTCGTGAAGTTTATAAAGATATTTATGATACTTCCATAGAAAGATTACAAAATTTTAATGATATACAAAGAGAAGAATTTTTTAAAAATAATCCTGAATTTGTTGGTTTAAGTAATGATGAAATAGCTAAAAAAATTGCAAGTGATTCTGCTGGAGAAACATTTTTTAATGATTATGCTATGGTATTAATGGATTTTGTTCAATTTAAAGCTATTAGTAGTCTATGGAAAGGAGCTTTTAAACTTAAACCCACAGCTAAATTAAAATATATAAATAAACAAGCTGCTAATAAATTAAATGCCGATGCAGCTAATATAGATATTGAACAACAATCTTTAATTAAAAGATTATTACAAGGCAATTCTACTTTTCTTGCAGAAAATTTATCTGAAAGTTTTGAAGAAGGTTATCAAGGTGTTCAAACTGAAAAAGGAAAAGAAGTTGCAGAACTTATATTTGATCCTACTTATAGACCAAGAGATTTAAGTTCTTATTTATCTGATCCTAAAATATGGGAGCAAGCTGTTTGGGGTTATCTTGGAGGAGTAGGTTTTCAAGCTGCTGGTAGAGGTTTAGGAAATCTTCAAAATAAAATTCAGGGAAAGATTAATAAAAAACATATGTCTCCTGAAGATTATAATCATAGTCAATTAACTTTTGAAAAAATTAGAGAAGCTGAAATTCTTGGTCGTAGAGCTAAAATTAATGATTATCTTGAGCAATTATCTTTACTCAATGAAGGAAAAAATCCATTTAAGCCTATTACGGAAAATGGAACTATTTCTGATTATGAAAATATAACTCAAGATGAAGCTGATATTATATACGATAGATTAGCAAATGAATTTGTAGTAGATATGGTATTAAATGCAGCTGATGCAGGAAATATTGAATTATTACAAGAATATATTACTAATCCAGAATTTAATAAATTTTTTGATGCAGCTAATATAAATATTGCTAAAAATAAAACTAATTTTACTCAAGAATTAGTTAATAAAATGAATAATACTATTGAATTATATCAAAATGAAATATATAAGGGAATTCATTCTATTGATGGAGATAACGATCAAATAATTAGAAATATTGCAAGAGAAAATGTTAAAAAATATTTTAATTTAGATTTAATTAATCAAGCTATTAATAGAATAGATACAGATATTACTAAATTAGATCCTAATGGAGAATTTAATAGATATGAAGCTATTGATGAATATCAATTTGGAATACAACAATTAGTTGAAATTAATAAACGTATTGATGATATATATAAACTTAAAGATACTGATGATATTGTAAAGAATCAATTAATAAAAGAATTAAAAGAAAAGAAACAAAATATTGTTGATAGATTAAATAAAAATACTATTGTTGCAGAATTAAAAACTAAAGACTCTGGAAATATTATTATAAATGCTGATGAAAATTGGTTATTAAATAATGTAGATAATGATTATTATAATAACGATTTTTCAAATGTGCCTGACGCTATTTCTAAATTTATAGGAAATAAAACAGTTTTATTGTATCAAACTGATGATATTCGTAATTCTATTCCTACTACTAAACAACAATTACAAGATAGATATAATCAAATTAATAGAGTAGTAGATCAAACTGTTTCTAAAGCAATCAATGATGCTTTTACTAATATAGGACATTATATAGAAACTTCAGTCGATCCAACTAAAGCGTTTAATGATGTTCTTGCTAAAAAAGTTCCAGAATTAGAAAAAGATATTGAAATTTTAAATCTTGGAGCAAGTAATGATCTTGAATATTATTATTTGCTTAAAGAAATAAGAGATGAAGCTATTAATAAAATAGAAGCTATAAAAACTAATAATAATGATAATGAAACTGTTAATAAAGAACGAGAAGAAATATTAGAAAAACATCCTATTCCAACTGAAAAAGAAATTATTGATAATAATAATGAAACTACTAAAATTATTAATGATGTACAAAAAGCCACAGGTGAGCCTTCCTCTACGGGGGAACAGGTAAAAGCTCCAACCGAAAGTACTAATCCTATTATTCCTGATTTAATTGAAGATAGAACAGTAGTAGGTTTTGAGGAAGAACAAAATCCAGCTGAAGCATTAGCTTTACAAGATGCTATTAGAATTAGAGAAGCCATAAATATTCCAAGTAATGATGAATTAGGAGAAACTGATGTTACATCAAGTGCTTCTTTGTTTGCTCTTCAGATGTATAGAAATAATAAAGATTTATATAAAGGACTTGATGGAGAAAATTTTAATAACGATAACGCTAAAACTCTTCTTTCTCAAATAGAAGATAAACTTGAGTTAGAAGGTTATAATAAAGATCTTATTAAAAGTGGAGCTATTAAAGGTTTAAAAATAGCTATAAAACACATTAATAATAGATTACATGCTAAAGGACTTCCTAATCTTGCAGCTCAAATAATTGATAACATTGATGTTACTAAAAACGCTATTAGTTCAGCTATTCCTACATCTAAACTTAATGATACTATTGATAAATTTTTAGATGAATATATAAAATCTGTAAATATTAAACCAAATAAAAATGGTAGTACTCTTATAGATATTGTTCAATTATTTGATTATTTAATTAATAATAAAGATATTGGTTACGAACAAGCAAAATTAATTTATATTAATATGTATGATTATATAATTAATCATACTTCTAATAAAGAATATAATAAATATATATTTAAAAATATTAGATTAGTAAAAGATAATTATATTTCTAATAAATCTTTTGTTAATGCTTTAGAAAAGGCTAATTATTTTTTGCAACAAGTGCAATATGCAAAAAGAGAATATGAAATTGTTAATCAAAGATTAAGAACAGCTGTTGCTAATAAAGTTAGAACTGATAGTAAAGCAAGAGAAATATATTATAATCTTAAACCTGGAGATAAATTAGATATTGAACGTAACGGTAAATTATTGTTCTTTAAAAAGGATGGCGTTGAAATTGGATATTCTATTATTCCTACTACAAGTTCTGATGGTAATACAGTATATATGCCTAAAGAAAAAGGTTTTAGATATAATATTACTAAAAACGGCTCTACTTATAGTAGTCCTTATTTTGATGAATTATTTATTAAATTAATAGAACAATCTGAAGATGTTCAAGATTTACTTAATATATTAAGTATTTACGAATCTAATATTGAAGTTGGCGCTATAATTAATGAAAGTCTTTCTGAACAAGAAACAGATGATATTTATAACTCTATTTCTGAACAATCTAAAAAGCCTTTTGAATTTGTTAATAGTAAAGGTACTCCTGTAAGTAATATAGATGGAGCTAAAATTATTGTAAATCATCCTATAATTAAAAAATTAATAGATGATGGATATATAGGAGTTGATACTTATAAAGTTGTTGATGCTGCTAAAATTATTGCTAATGAAATATTATCTGTTCTTAATTATGATAGCATAAATATTAGTCCTGAATTAAAGATTAGAAGTTATAGAAGATGGTTATCTTCTATGTATGTTAATTTACAACAAACTAAAGATATTGCAGATAATGCATTAAATTATAAAATAACTGTAGAAGATACTGTTACAGGAGTTCCTATTACTTCTCAGCAATCTTTGCCTATTAATTCTCCTGCTTTAAAATTTACTTATGAGAATAATCCTGTAATAGCTGTTATGAATAGTGGTACTGTTAATATTGAAGGATCTAAAACTACTTATCCATCAAGAGGTATGACTATAAAAACTATGGGATTATTAATTCAAGATAATGATGGAAGTCCAGCTTATGCTTTATTTACTGAAGAAAATAAAGTAGATAAGTCTAATCAAATATATAATGATCTTAAAGAAGAACTTAAAAATATTATTAAAGAAAGATTATCTGGAGGTAATTTTGATGAATTTACAGATAAATTAGCTTCTTTATTTGGAGGAAATAATAGAGGATTTAATAATTTATTTAAAGGCTATAGCGTAGCTTCTATTGGAGATATTACGGCTTTAGCTTTTAAAGGAAGAAAAGATAATTATACATTAGTTGCTTATAGATATAAAAAAGATAGTAATGAAGAGAGTACTGCTATTAGATATTATAAGAACGGGAATAGTTCTTCTCCTGGTAAGATTATATCTAAAGTGGAGGGAAATGAAAGAATTATTGATGATATTGTTGAGGAAATATTAAGTAACACTCAATATTTTAAAAGTTTTGTTGCTATAAGAAATCAAGATGTTATTAATGGTAAAATTAATAAATATCTTTCTAAAAGAAATGGTAAGTTAGTTCTTACTCTTAATGGAAAAGAATTTGTTTATAATAATTTTACTGAATTTATACTTAAAAATAATGCGTTTAATACTAATCAAGATGTTGATAAATTTGGTCATTATTTTGAAGTAAATAAAAAAGGATTTTTTATTGAAGCTCAAAAGAGCACGCCCGTAAAGGAAGAACAGCAAGATAGATTATTTACTTCTGATGATATTTTTGATGGCGATAGTTCTAAAACTGTTTATTCTGGAAGATCTATTGCAGAAAAAGTAGGAATTGATGAAAGTATTATTAATATTGCAGAAGATTTAGATTTGCTCCCAAAAGAAGTTAGATATAGTAAAAGAAATACTAAAGCTAAAGCACAAACTAATAAAAATAGTATTCTTTTATTTAAACATTTTGTTACTGCTGTAAATAAAGATAAATATGAAGCTATGCGTATTCTTATTCACGAAAGACTTCATCAAATTCTTAATGAACAAGTTGGAAATCGTAAACAAGAATATGTTAATGAAATATTAGATATTTATAATGAAGCCAAATTAGCTATTAAATCTAATCCTGATAAATATGGTCATTTAATTTCAGCTTTTGATACAATTTTAAATCCTGATACTTATTTTAATTATCTTGATAAATCTGCTCAAGAATATTGGAATAGTAGAAGTAAAGAAGAAAGAGATTCTTTATTTGCAGAAGAATTTCTTGTTGAAAGTCTTACTCAGCGTTCTCTTATTGATGCTTTAAATGAAATTAAAAGTACTTCTGATAAAGCTATTATTGATAAACAAACTCCAAAAACTCTTTGGCAGCGTATTATAGATGCTTTAATAAAAATATTTGGTATAAAATTTGATAATATAGAAAATAATACTATATTAGCACGTGAATATAATTTATTTGGAAATTTATTTAATGACACTATTGCTGAAATTCAAACTGTTGAACAACAAAAAGACACTACTATTGAAACTAAAGAAGAATCTGCTGATATTATAACTAAAAATCAATTAGAAGATATTGAAACTGATACTTTTAGTGAATTTGAAGATGATGTTTTTGCTGTTACTGATAAACTTATTGAAAGTAATGAAAATATAACGGCATCGGTAAATGAATATTTGAATAATTATAATGAGCAAGATAAGCCGTTAATGGCTCGTTTTGTTAAAAATGGCTGGATGAAAATAGTTTGCTGATGATCTGTATATAAATAAATTTTAATTATAGGAAACGGGCTAAAAACGGCTCGTTTCCTATAATAATTTTCTGAACATATAAGGTTAAAATCTTAATGTTTATTCTGGTGAAACTAATAAACTTAAAATTATGCCGTGTACAATTAAAGGACTTAATTTAAATCCTAAAGAACTTGCTATCGTAGAAGGTGTAGCAAATGGTAATGACAAGAAAGCTGCTATTATAGCTGCTTATTTGAAAGAAGATGCTAATTTTATTGAATTTGCATCAAAAGATTCTAAATGGAGAGGTAGTATTGAAAATACTCCTCATAATACTTGTGTACGATTACTTAATGAATATTATAAAAAACAACATCCAAGTGTTGTTAATTTTCGTCGTAGTCGTATAGGTACAGAATTAAACGGTTTTAGTTCTGTTCATGCTAAATATATAGCTTATCGGCATACTGCTGGTATAATATCTGCTTTATATTACGATTTAGCAAAAAATAAAGATGTTAATCGTAAAGATAGGGCAGATATTTTGCGTAGATGTAGTACTACTATTCGTTCTAAATTTGTTACAGAATATATTAATCCTTTGATTAATTCTGATGAATTTAAGAATAATTCTACAGGTAAAAAATATATTGAAAAAATTAATGATCTTCGTAGAAAAGCTAATCAATATAAGGCTATTAAAGATAAAGAAAATTTTGAAAATACTATTAAAGAATTATATACTATTTATGGCAATATTGCAGCTAAATATGGAGATATTAAAACTAAAAATTATGGAAATCTTGTAAATAAATTACTTGAAAATAAAGAAGCTTTTTATGAAGAAGTAATTAATAATAGTAGTATTACATTTTTAACTAAAACATTTAAGGATGTATCTGATATTATTAATGCAGAAAAAGCTAATAATGAAGAAGATATTAATTTTGTTGATGAAGAAAATGATGGTATTGATGAAATGATGAAATCTCATATTGAAGATTTAACTTCAAGAGGTAGTTATTTAAATACTGTTTCTCAAAGACTTAAATTATATTTTGAAACTATTCCTAATTTAGAAAGTGCTGAGTCTAAAACTTTAGATCTTAATAATGAATTAGGAGTAGAAATTCCTATTGGATATAATAAAGCTATATCTGCAATATATAGTTTTTGCACTTTTACTTCTCCTAAATCTTTAATTGAAGAAATTAAAAATGTTGCTAACAATATTTCTCATTATGCGGGTTTAATTAAACTTGCTGAAGATATGGAGAACGATATAGTATTTAGAAATTATGTATTTGGGCAATTAGCTAATCCTAAAGTTAATAAAACTATTATTAGTATTTCTGAATCTGGTATTGAATTTAGTAATAGTAATGCAACTGCTGATCCTATTACTGCTATATTTTATCAATATTATAATGCTATAAAAGGTACTATTCGTACTAATTATCCTGCTCAAGATTTAGAAAATATTCAAGAATTATATGATTATATTAATTTAGCTAAAAAAGAAGAAACTGGAAGTAATGCTCAAAATGATATTTTATTAAATCTTCATAATAAGTTTTTAAATATTTATCTTAAATATTTTCCTAATGCAGAAGTTTCTGCTATAGATAAATATATTAATGATGGAAATAAAATAGATAATTATACAAAATTTATTAGTATATTTGATGGTTTCTTAAATGAAGCTAAAAAATCTAAAGATAAATATGAACAAGAAATTTTAAGAAATAATAAAAATTTAGCTGATTATTATAGAAAAAAATATGCTATTGAAGCTGGAATAGGTTTTGATGAAGAACGACCGGTTTTTAAGATAGATAACACTATATTTGGCGATGCGTTTATTAATTCATTATATAGTATAAGTAATTCATTAGTTAAATATAGTGTTGTAAAAGTTGATTTGAATAGTAGAAACGCTGATGGAAATTTAGGCGCAGATTTTATTGGAAATAGTTGGATTACTAATTTATTTAAACAAATCAATTTTTCTACTGAAGAAGATCTTAATGCTGGTCTTAATAAATTAAGAGAATTTGTTTCATTAAGTGATCAATATAAATATAATCCTATACTTTTTGATCAATATGATGAACGAGGTAGAAAAATTAGTAGGGGATTATTTGATATTAATGAACAAGGAGAAACGTTTGTTAATACTTATGCAAGACAATTATTAGATTATACATTATTTAATGGTATTAAAGATTATGTAACTGATAAGTCTGCATTATATTCTACAATGTCTAAAACAGACTATCTTATAAGCCAACTTATTTCTTATACTACTGATGATAAAATTGCTGATATTAATAAAGGATGGTATTTTATGAGAACTCCATCTGACGCTCCAAAGAATTTTATTATAAAAGCTCCTAAACATAGTATTTCTGGTTTATTTAATGAAAAATCTGTTAATAAAAAACATCCTATTTTTAGAATATTTTATAATTATGTTCTTGGAGAATTAGAACAAGGTTTTAAACAACTTACTAAAGTTGGCACTATTGATAATAATGGTATATTTACTCCTAAAGATAATACAGATGGTTTGTTTGAATATTATCATTATAGAGGAAGTATTATTAAAAATGGAAAATTAACTGGTAATGTTTTTCAATTTAATAGATTATTCCCTGTAAATGGATTTAATCCAGCTGAAATATTAAGTAATGAAGAAGCTGGAGTGCCTTTCCTTTACGGGGGAAAATTCATGAATACTATTTATTCTCCTGATGGCGCTAATGGTTATACTTTAAATCTGGATGATGGTTCTAAACAAACTATTGAAAATATTGTTGAAGAATGGCTTATTAATTATAGTAAAGAAATAGAAAAAAGAATTAGTCAATATACAGAAGCTATTGGAGATAGATATAATATAGATCAAATAAAAGAATTTGCTATAAATTATACTATTAACACAATAGCTTTTGATAACATATTTGAAGGTGATAGTAAATTTTATAAAAGTTATCAAGATTTTCTTAAACGAGCTAAAGAAGTTCAAGCTCAAGGAAAAGCATATACTGGATATGATCTTTTAGATGATTATAATGGTGGATTAAAAACAATAGATCAATTGTCCATCCCCCGTAAAGGAATAAGCACTGATAATATTACTATTCCTATTAGAAATGGATTTAAAGCTATTACGATTAATAATACTGTTAGAGGCTCTAATAGATATGTAGCTATTAAAAAAGAACTTATTAACATATTTGAAAAAGAATATGGAAATAAAGAATTAACTGATAAAGAAAAAAAGAATATTGAAGATAGAGCTGAATTTATAGCACGAGGATATAAAGAAGGTATTATTACTAATGATGCTCAATCTTATATAACATTTGAAGAATTTATTAGACGTAGAGTTGCTGACGGCACTTATTATGAATATGCCGATTTAATTACTCAATTATTAGATCCAAATATAGATGTAAAAGATATTGATTTGGATAGAATTAATGCTAAAATTCAAGT
This sequence comes from uncultured bacterium, assembly GCA_905215145.1. The sequence continues at coordinate 18,362 of CAJMOW010000004.1, forward strand.
ACAGAAAAACTTTTATTTTGATCATGCTTATGATGCTACTACTGAAACTTATTATCCTCGACAAATTAAAAATGCCGAATTTGTATTAATTCCTAAACTTTTACCTAAAGATAGTAGTTTGTATCAATTATATGAATTAATGACTGAATATGGTATTGATCAAGTAAATACTAAAGAAACTGATAAAGCTGCTAAAAAAGATGTATTAACATTTTGGGATAATGAGGGTAATGTAACAGAGGATAATTTAACAGTTTTTAAAAATAAACTTAATGAAGGCAATGTAATAGGAACATATTATTATAGATATTTATATAAACAACAAGATGTTCCTCAACATATGGTAGATGCAAGTAATAAAGTTGCAGTTCAATTATTTAAAAAGATTATAGATAATACTACTGAAGAAACTGCTAAATATGTTAATACTTTATTCAAGGCATATTGTAAAAATATTGAAGATAGTTTTAATGAATTACTTAATAATTTAGACTTGAAAGTTGATAAAGATAGAAATATTGTAAATAAGAATAATTCTGGAGATTTAATTGATTTTAATTCTTTTTATAAAAGAGCACAAGAAGAAGCTAAACGATTAAATTTAGATAGTAATTTTTTAGATTATGTAACACCTGATCCTGTTACGCATATTCCACGTATGCCTAATTTTATGAATTATGCCTCTATTAAATTACAAAGTATCGCTCAATCTATATTTAATAATTCTATTACAAAACAAAAATTACCTGGATGGCATGCTGCGCAAATTACTAATGTTGGATTTAGTAAAAAATTAGAATATCATCCTACTGTATATAATGAAGTAGAAAATCCTTATAAAAATGTTAAAATAGAATTAACTTATACTCCAGATACAGCTGATGCAAATGGAATGGGTGCTGTATTTATAGGTCGTGATGAAAACGGTAATGCTATTGGAGAATTTTATATAGATGCTTATTATGATTTTAATACTAAATCTGCTAAATCTTGGAGAAAAAAAGATTTAGATGAAAATAAAGTTTCTCTTGCTTCTATTGGACAGGCAGTTACTATTGACGAAGAATTTAGAGGCAAAGGTTATGGTAAAGCGTTTTATTATCAAATAGCTGTTGAATTAGGAAAACAAGGTAAAACTTTAGTAAGCGCAAGTAATTCAAGTAGAACAGAAGATGCTAATAGAGTTTGGAAATCTTTAGTAAAAGACGGTTATGCTAAAAAAGTTAACGATCATTATGAATTTATAAATAATAAAATACTTTCTGTTAAACAAGAAGCTTATATAGAAGTTATGCTTCCTCGTTGGAGTAAATTACTTCCTAAAAATCTTACTAAAGAACAATTAGATCATATAAGTAAAGAAGGACTTGATTTACATTTAGGCTATCGTATGCCTACTGAGGGCAAACAATCTATTGCTATACTTAAAGTAGTTGGGTTTCTTGATGATTCTCAAGGTTCTACTATTGTTGTTCCAGACGAATGGGTTCCACAAACAGGTTCTGATTTTGATGTAGATAGTGTTTATGGCATTTGTTATGAAATGTATTTTGATCCAGAGGATGCTTTAATTCATAAAATAGAATATAATGATGGTAATACCGATGAAGATATTAAATATAGATATAAAATTTATAAGGCTATAAAAAATCCTAATATTACTTTAAAACAATTTAAAAAGTTAAGTATTGAAGATCAAAATACTCGTGAAGCAAGAAATAATTTAATTTTAGATTGTATTATTAATATTCTTAAATCTCAAAGTGCTAAAGAAGAAAATTATTCTCAAAGTAATTTTAGAGCTTTAGAAGATGCTAAAAATAATATTGATAAACTTCGTGAACATTATGAAGAACTTATAGAAAGTTCAGATGCTGTTGCCAGTCGTTCTACATATAATTTATTTGACCAATTAGATTCTATGGAGAACGCTATGTCTGGTGCTCGCCTTAAAGCCGCATCTATAAATAGAGATACATTTGTAAGTATATGTAATTATGCTAAAACTAAATTATCTAAAAATCATATTATTACTATAAAATATCCTAATAATGAAATTTATAATTTTGATGAAATTAAAAAAGCTTGGCCTAATGCTAAATTAAGTGAAGATAATAAATATATAATTGTTGAACACGATAGTATAGGAAATACTGTTAATAATAAAAATATTGTAGGTCAATTACTTACAACATACGGTTCTCAAACTACTGCACATATTCTTGATGCTATTAAATCTGGTACTGTATATAATGAAAATGAATATACATTTGGTGTATTTAAAACTTTGTTAGATATAGGTTCTGATTATATTACCGCTATTGCATTTTTACAGCAACCTGCTGTAACAGAAATTATTAATGCTTATTTTAAAACTAATTCTATATTTACTAATATAGGAAATAAAAGTCCTATAAAAGTTGCTATTACAGAACTTGCTAAAAAATATAATATAAAAGTAGATGGTAAAGAGATTGCTGATTTTACTTCTACTAATGATATACTTGGTGAATTAACTAAATTATATGGAAAAGAATTTAAAAATAGATTTGGTATTGATTTAAATATTGATTATTTACATTTAACAAATAATGTAAACGTAAATTTAAGCCAAGAAGATTTATTAAATAGATTTTCTGTAAAAGATGATTTTCTATTTGATTTATATATTATTATTCAATTTAATAAATTAAAAATTACTTCTAATAATATTGAAAAAATTCTTCAAGTTACTAAACCAGATAAATTTGGAGCAAAACAAACTATTAGAAGTACTCGTCGTATACTACAAGATGCTAAAAAATATACTTCCAATAGAGATTTAGTAGGTTCTACTTTATATGTAAAAGATAAAACTTTTGTTGATGCTTTATATCCTAATATTATTGATGAAAATATAAATATTGAAAATAGTGTTTATCCATATTTAGCTGCATTTATGCAATATGCGACTATTCCATCTATTAAAATAAATAGTCAATTATTTACTATGGAACGTGAAGACGTTGCACAAATAATTGATAATATTGAACAAAAATTAAATGTTAAATTAAATGATGAACAATATATTGATTTAATTCAATATATGGTTTCTTATCTTTATAAACTTACTCCAATTCTTACTACTCCAATTACACTTAATGAGATGGGTAAGTTTATAACTGATACTAAATATGGAGAAGAGTTAGCTAATGAAAATATTGATTATTGGAAAAGTGAAGAAGCAAGAATAAATGGTTTTACTTATTATGAAACTACTAAATTTGATACAGTAGATATAAATAATCCTACTCAAGAAGAAATAAATAATTTTGCTAAACTTACTCCTGTTCAAAAAGTTTTATATATTAAAGAACATTTTTCAGAAGATCCTGGAATATTTAAATATATTGATGTAAATACTTATAATCAACGTAATGTTAGAGAAAAAGGATATACAGGACAAAGTTTATATTTTCACGATAATATAGAAAATATTGAAGATATTCTTATTCAATCTAAATTAGATTCTTTTAATAAACATCCATATATTAAATTAGCAATGCTTGATATAGTTAAATATGCTTTTATAGTAGATGGATTTAGATTTAAAAGAAATTCTATTACAAAACTTGTTGTTAATGAATTTTTATTAAAGCCTATTCAATATAATGGTACTAATATTGTTCCTACTATAATAGATAATTTTGCTACTTTATTTAATGTTAATGATTTTGATTCTAAAGGCACTGATATTTATAATATGACTGAACGATTTGTTAGAAGTCATAGTGGTATTATTAAAAATGTATTTTTAAGTAAAAAAGATAATAGATTTAATAAATTCTTTAAATCTGATAATATTGTTCAAATTCCTTATACTAAAGATGGAATAAGTTTTATTGAATATACAGGAATTGGTAAATGGGTTGAAGAAGATACTACAGGTGAGTCTTCCTTTACGGGGGATATACAACCAGGATTTATTTCTTCTGATAGTCTTTCTTATATTCGTATAACTCGTAATATTAATAAAAAATCTGTTACTACTTTATATAAAGTAATAATTAAAGATAAAGGATTATATTTAGCACCTCTTAATTTATTAGATAATAATGAAACTAATGAATATAGTATAAATCCTAATCATAATAAATTTAAAAGATTAGAATATTATCTTGGAATTATTGATGCTGCTGCTTCTACTGAATCTGATATAAATATAATTATTTCTCAAGAAGATGGACCTGCAAGTGCTGAAAATAAAGCTAAATATACTATTAAAAGATTTATTCAACCTAAAATAAATGATGTATTAAATAATAGAAATTATTTTACTGAAAACTTAAGTAGTACTGATCCTAATGGATTTATTAATAAACTTATAAATAAATTTAAAGAAAATTCAGATAAAGCATTAATAGCTGATAATAACAAAATTATTAATTTTGCTTTACCTAATATTGATAGTGCTACTATACAAACTATTAATGGAGAAGATTATTATATTAAAAAAGTTAAACCAAGTAATAATTTAAAATTATATTTTAAAACTAAACAAGATAAATATTATAATAAACTTAATGAACAAGAAAAAAATATAGCTGATACTGTTGGTCAATATTCATTAATAGTTCCTAATATTTACGAAGTTTCTCAATACTTTTCCCCCGTAGAGGAAAACATCGAGGATATAGCTCCATTTGCTATTACTGATATTATAGGCGATAGTTATGAAACTATTGATTCTTCTAAATTAACTACTGTTGAAGAAATATCTCTTAAAATTATTAATGACATTAATCGGCAAGGTATTAATGGTAATGAAGTTGCAGAAAAAGTTGCTGAATTATTAAAAGAAAGTGATATTGATAGATATTCCGCTGTTTCTATAAAAAATCATACAAGAGAAATATATTCTCGTGCTGCTGGATTTTATAAAACAGTTTCGAATATGCTTAACAAAGAAATTAATAATTTTATTCAAGATGAAAATGGTGAATGGTTATCAATTGATAACCCTAAAGTTATTGATATTATAAAAAATAAACCTGGAGAATTAGATAGATATGTTAGAACACTTCTCAACGCTCGTTCTTTTGGTACTTCTTTAAGTGGATTATTTGAATTTGATATTGCAAGTGTAGATAAAGTTATTTCAGATCAAATTCAATCTATTAGAAATTCTATTAATAATATTCGTAATAATCCTAAAATTGTTTCAGCAATGAAACTTATTATGGATAATTATTTTGGAAAAGAAGTTTCTACTAATCCTTTAATTCGTAATAATATAATTAGTATTCGTACTCAATATTCCGATGCTGATATTTTTGATAGTTTATTTAGTTCTGTTTCTGAATTAAGTAATAGTGAAGTTCAAGTTATTGTTAAATTTATTGGTGGTATTATTAATGGTGCTAATTTAGTAGATGCACCTAAAGCTCGTCAGGAATTTTTAAGAAAGTATGATGAAATAATGAAAATGCCTGGTAAATTTGTATGGAACGATATCGTTAAGAATGGTAAATTTATTACTCCTTATACTCAGAAATTTATTACCGACAGAGATCAATTAAGAGATGCTGTTAGAGAAGCTAAAGACAAATATGGTAGATTTAGTATAGAATACTATAAAGCACGTCTTAATAGAGATAAATGGTATGCTGATAACGTTAATATGGAGGTTGTTCCAGAATATTATATTGCTAAAAATAAATTAGATGAAAGTATTTTAAAAACTGCTCCAGAATTATTTGTTAGATATAAAGAAATAATGACTACTATTTATGAAATGACTCCTGGAGAAGATAGTGAATTAAGTATTGAACAACAACAAGAAAAAATTGTTCTTATTAATGAAATTAATTTTATGACTTCTTCATTAAATAAAGATTATAGTCCTAAATCTGATGAAGAAATCGTTAAAGCAAATGCGCTAAAAGATTATATTGATAAAATTAAAAAGCTTAATGGTGAATATTTTGAATATTCTCCTATTGCTGGATTTGATGAAGACTTAAAATATTATCTTGATATTATTAAGAAATATGATGAAAATAATCCTAATGAAGTTCTTGAAGAAAAACTTAAAGATGAAAATTATAGAAATGCCTTTAATTGGATTAATTTAAATGCTCGTAAAACTATTAATAAAGAACTTAAAGATAAAATTGATTGGGCATTTAAACAATTTAAAGACAATGCTGATAGACAAAGTGAAATTGCTACTATTCTTGATAGTCATCCTGAATATAAAGATAAATTAGGAATTATTGATGGTAGAAAGTTTACTAAAGAACAAAAGCAAATTATTAAAGATGCTGCTCTTAAAAAATATGGTTATGATTATGAGTCTTCTTTAAGTAATGAAACTCTTATAAAAGAAATTCCAGCTAATCTTCCTATATTAAGTTCAAGATTTTATACTGAAATTAGAAGTAATGATGAAGGAAAACGTAGTCCTGAAAGAATTGAAACTATTAGTAAGATAAATGATATTTTACAACACGCTGTTGATAGAAACGGAGAAATAAGTACTAAATTATTATTTAATCTTCCTAAAGAACGTATAGAAGAATTAGCTAATTTATATGATGTTCTTCGAGATATTAGAAAAAATAGACCCGACGATGATTCTCTTGCTGAAAGATTTAAAGATAGAGTAAATTTTAGAGTAAATAGAAAAGCCTTTAATAGAGAACTTTCATATGCTTTACTTAATCTTAAAGGTACTGCTAATTATGATTTATGGGAACGTATATTTTGTGCTATTGGTAAAAATGGAGAAGTTATTATTAAAAATAAGAAAATTGTTCCTAATAGCGATTTATTTGGATATTATGAGCCTAAAAGTCAAGACTATATAGATCATAATAAAACTCTTGCTAAAAAGATTATATCTGACAATGTAGATTATATTACTACTGAATATTATGAAAGAAGTAGAAATGAAGCTATAGCTAATAATAATTTTGAAGAATGGTTTGAAGAAAATCATGTATTTAATCCTTATACTCGAAAATATGAACCTCTTCGTATTTGGACTACTTTAGATGTTAAAAATAATCTTGATAAATATGATCCAAAATATTATGATGCTATTGGTTCTAATAGAACAAGATATGTAAAAGAAGAATATAAGAATAAAAATTATAAACCTTATAGTGTTAATTATAATGGTTCTGAAAAATATAATAATAAAGTAAATCTTTCTTCTAAAGAAGTAGCTATGATTGAATTACTTCAGTCTACTTTAAATGAATATGCTACCACTAATCCTATGAAAAGATTTATTGATAGAGGGTATCTTCCCCGTAGAAGGAAAGATGATATAACTACTCAGAGTCTTGCTAAAGATCTTATTGGTTTAACTGGATATACTATTAATACTCCATCTGAAAGAAGATATGAAGATGATGTTGATTATGCTCACGATAGAGAAGTAGATTTTCCTATGCTTCAATTATTAAAAGCTAAAGGCTATAAAAAACGTATTATTCCTCGTACTAAATTATCTACTGAAAGTCAAGAAAGTTATAATGAATATCTTGCAGATATTAAAAAACAAAATAAAGAAATTGATGAAAATAATGAAAAATTAGATAATGCTATATTAGATGATAATTGGAAAGAAGTATTTCAAGAGTATATTACTAAAGCTATTGATTATAATGCTCGTCAAAGAGCTAAATATTATATTTATTTATTATTAGATGAGCTTAAATCTAATGATGCTTATAAGACTTCTTATTTTAGTGGTAAACTAAAAAGAGATAATGCTAATTCTACTGATATTGAAACTAAATATCAAACTGAAAAACAAACTCGCACTATTGAATTAATTAATAATTTTTATAATCGTGTTGTTCTTGGTGAATTTAAAAAAGGCAGTAAATTAGATAGATATGCTAATTTAATGCAAAATATTACTTCTGCGAAGTATATGATATTTAATGTTACAGGAGGTATAGGTAACGTATTGACAGGATGGACTAATATTGCTGGAGAAGTATTTGCGAAAGAATTTTTTGATAATAGTACTTGGAATAAAGCTCAAGCAAGATATTTTGGAGCTTTACCTGCTATTATTGCTAATTTATATTCTCCTAAAGCATTAAATCTTACTGATGGTATTATTAAATTGTTAAGAGTTGTAGATATTGATAACATGCTTGAACTTAAAGGTGTTGAAAGTGCTACTGATAGAATTAGAAAAATTCGTAATAGTCTTTATGGATTACAAAGCTCTGGCGAACATTATATGCAAAATACTGTAATGCTTGCTATGCTTGAAAGTCACAGAGTTATTAAAGATAATAATGGAAATTGGTATATTGGTAGTTTTGCTAATTTTACTCGTGATTTAGAAATTCAAACTATGTGCGATCTTATTAAAGACGATCCTGAATTGCTTGCTTCTTATAGATTATTTATTGATAATATTCGTTCTGATGCTAATGAAGCAAAAAGTTATGCTGAATTTAGTAAAGATATAAACGCTGAATTTATTAAAGCTCATTGCAGCAAAGCTTTTGCTAATGAATATATAAAAAATCGTGATGCTAATCTTAAATCTGCTAAAAAAGAATTTGAAAGGTTTGATACTCTTGCAAGTCAATTTGAATTAGTTGATGGTGTAGCAAGAATTAAACCTGATAGTGTTATTACTAAAGATATGTTTGGTAGATTTAGAGATAAAGTTATTAATGTTAATAATAAAATTCACGGTATTTATGATAAAATTGGTGCTGCAAAAATAGAAGCTGAATGGTATGGAGGATTGTTAATGCAATATAAGAAACATTTATATCCTGGTATTCTTAAACGCTGGAGAGTTAGAGGCTATTATAATGAAATGCGTGAAAGTATTGAAAGAGGCTCTTATATTGATCTTATTAGTTTTCTTGCTCATGAATTTAAAGATGATATTAAAAACGCTAAAGCTAAAGGAGGCACTACTACTGATATAGTTCTTCATAGTATTCAAAATATATTTAAATCTTTTATTGATACTTTTATTAATTTTAGATTTAATTATAAAATGCTTCCTGATTGGCAACAGCATAATCTTCGTAGAATTTTAGGAGATAGTATTGCTATTGCTTCTGCAATATTAATGGCTATTGTTCTTCATTTAGCTACTGATGACGACGATGAAGAAGTTATTAATAGTACGTGGTATAATTTAATATTATATCAAGCTGATAGATGGGCTACTGAAAGTAGAGCTTATACTCCTTGGGGGTTTGTTGCTGAAGCCAAAACTCTTTATAGCAGTCCAATTGCTGCATTATCTGGTCCTAAAGATTTATTTAAAGCCATGAGTCTTATTATTGACGCTATGATTGATCCTGAATTTGATCCAGTTTATGATAGAGGTCTTTATAAAGGACAAAATAAATTTACTATTTTACTTGAAAGAAATATTCCTTTATTACGTGTTATTAGAAGACTTCAAAATCTTGATAAAAATAATCAATTTTATCGTTTAAGCGATAATAATCTTCCTATGGATATTGCTACTAATGTTGCTAATTGGATTGAAGATTAGTGGAACCTAATTGTTAAAAAAAAGAGAGTTAATACAGTTTTTAATACTGTTATTAACTCTCTTTTTGTTTATAGTAATGTTTATTTATGCTTGAACAATACTGAATAAATGATCGATATTTACGAATAAACAGTATTTATAAGCTATTATATCAATTATATATTAAAAGTAAATAGTTTATATATCTTTATAAAATAGTTTGCCAAATCAAATGATTCTCAATTATTTTCTATAATATTATATTTCGTACTATTAATAATTTTATAATAAATATTAGAGAAAGTAAAAGCATCCTTTCTTGATCCTTCCTTTACGGGGGAAAAGTAAAAGCTGGTACTATCATTAATGACAATACCAGCTTTAATTATGTATAATTATTTATTAATAATATTATCTATTTCTTTTTGTATTTGAATAAAAGGAATAGTACCTAAAAATGTAATAGATTTTTTATAATTATCATCGTATATTATAGTAGCAGGAAAATCAGTTATATTATTTTCTTTTAATATATTTCTATCAATAAAATCTTTATTACAAATATTAATATTTATATTTTTATTATCGTCATAAGTTTTTTTAATAGATAAAATAATATCAGTCATTATTTCACAACCAATACAATCAGATTGTGTTATTAATAAAACTTGTATCATATTATCGTCCAGTACTACCGTGTCCTCCAGCTCCTCGTTCAGTTTCTTCAGGATTAAGTTTTCCTTCTACAAATTCAATTTTATAATAAGGAAAACAAAACATTTGACCAATACGTTCTCCTACTTTATATGGAGGATTATTATGAATCTTAAATTTATTTATAATTTCTAAAAATCTATTAGAAATTCCAATAGTATCAGAATAAGCATTAATAAAATTTATAATACTATTAATAGCGTTACGAATATTTTTAGATGTACGATCTTTAAAACAAAATAAATATTCTCCTCTATAACCGTAATCTCCAGTTGCAGGAGTATTAGCTAAATAACAATCTGTTTTACGATTAGAAGAACGAGGTCTAAATTCAAGATACCAACCTTTAGGCGGTTCAAATCTAAAATTAGTACCATAAACCCAACAATCATTTTTTTCATCGTATTCACAACTTGTAGCGTAGATATCAGCTCCAGCATCATCAGGATTTGCATAAATAGGAAGAATATTATCTATTGGAGATTTCTTTTCTTCTTCTCTGTAAGCATTTACAATTTTAATTGTAGTTTCATTTACTTTAGGATCTACAATTTCATAAGTTACTTTAACTGAATTTTGAGAATTTTGTTCCATAATTATTCTTTAAATAATTCTTCTTTTAATTTGTTATCTAAAACTGTATAATAATCATCTGTTAATTTAATAATCCAATCATCAATATCTATTATAATATTAACATAAACTAAAATTGCATTATTTTGAATATAACAATATTTACAAAAATTTAATATATCTAAAACATTTTCTCCATTATATTGAATAGCTTCATAAAAGAAATGTTTAATTACTAAAGTTTTAATATTTTTCATATATTACGCAGCTATAGCTAATTTTATTGCTGAGTCAAAAGCGTTAATAATTTTACGAGATTTATCTCCATAAAGGATACTATCCATACGATTAATACCTTCACTATTATCAATATTAGAATAATATCCAGTAATACTATTTACAGCCCCCCATAAAGTACCAACAAATTCTTTTTGTCCAGGGCCTTCATAATAATAATTAAAAGTTTTATTTAAAATATTAACTTTACGCATAGAAACGCCACTTGCGTCAATAGCTCTCCAATTTTTATTAACTAATGCTTCAAATGTATATCCAGAATCAATAACATCTTGATATTCTTTATCTGTTAATATATTACTACAAAGCCATTCTATATAATTATTATCGGAAATAGATTTATTTGCAAGAATACTATAACATTCATTTATATGTTCGCTCTTTTGTTTACAAATGCCAAGTATTTCTTTTGCAATATTTATTTTAGAATGAACACTTTTAGTATGTCTAAAAGTTATAAAATTAGAACTTGTGGCAATAGCAGCAGTTAATGTATTTTCACAAACAATTCTAATAGGAGTAAACAATATTTTAACACCAGAACTTCCATCATGAGAATTAGTAAATACTAAATAATTATCTACTGGATCTCCATTAACTAATATAGTATCTGGTAATTTAGCACTTACAAATATACGTTCTCCATTTCCAAAAATTCCAGCTGTTTGCCAAATTGCTTTATCAACTCCAATAGCATTGTCAAAGAAATTAAAAGCTTCAATATTTTGAACAGGTGTATATTTTCCTTTAACTATACCTAAAGGAATATTTAAATCTTTACGATAAGTAGCATAACTATTTTCAAAAGTTCTATATACTTCTCCCCCGTAAAGGAAAGCATCCGCATTTAGATCTTCATTAATATGAGCTGGCATTTTACCCACAATATTACATTTACCAACTTCCCAATTAAGTCTTGCTTTTTTAATAACATCTGCGGCAGTTTCACAATCTGAAACATCTACAACTCCTTTATAATTAAAAGGAAGTCCTTTAACATTGAAACTCATAATATAAAAATAATAATAATAACATTATGAAATTAAATCCAAACATTACTAAAAATTTAATAATAGGAGCGGCTGTAGTTTTTTTAATTTTATTATAATTATTCAAAATACTTTTAAAAATATTACTAACTTGTTTATTTTTATTAGTATATTTATCTTCAATATAATTTATAGCCATAGTAATACCTACGCTTTTTCCAAAATAATAACCAAATAATAGTGATACTATTATAATAGTTATTATTAAAATTATTGTAACAGTCGTTATCATAACTTTTTAAATTTACGAATATCTATATGCTTATATTTATCATCTATATTAATAGAAACATTATAAAATTCTTTAAGAACTTTTAGTTTAGGAGAACGAGAATCAACTGTATATATATCAATATCATCATGATTAGTAATTCTCGAACAATTAATAATTACAGGATCTCTTGGATAAAAATTATTATGTTTAATATAACATTTATTAATATATTCTCCAGCAATTACTCCTCCTCTTGTAATATAAATACGTTTATTAAATAATTCTTCTTTTCGAGGAATATAAAGTTCTTTATTATCAATAAGATTATATACTGTATCTACAATAATTTTATATGCTCTATTATAATACCATTTATTATTTTCATCTTTATTAATATAAATACATGTATTATATTCATTATTTAAATCAATAGGTGTTACTGGATAATTATTTATAAGTCTACTAATTTTATTTAATATATCATTATAATTTATATTATAAATATTATTATTTAATTTTAATATAATATCAAATACAGTATCAATATAATCTTTTCCATAATCTTTTTCTAATTTATTTAATTCCGTTTTAAGAAAAATTATAAAATTAGAATCATTATTATTTATTTCATACATAATACTTTGTTCTTTTCAATATTACCAATAGTAATGTTATTATTTGTATTTTGATCTTTAACTATATATTTTACAGTATTTTTATCTATATCCATATCTATTCCAGTAGAATAATCTAATCCATAATATGCTTGTAATAAATAATTATTACTTTCAATTAAATTCTTTAATGAAACAGTAAATTTAAAAATAATATTTACACAAATAAAATCATAAATAGTAAATGGAGCAAAAGCTTCTCCTCTTTCTGCAATACATTTAGCATTAATAGCATCAATTAAACCTTGAATATCAATATCATCTCCTGTAATTAATAAATCATTTTTATATAATTCTCTACAATATTCAATAAATTCATATCTTAAAATATCTAATCTTTCTTTATTTTCAATAACAGATTCAGTAGATTTTGTAAACAATTTACAATCTTCTAATTCAATAATTTTATTTCCAGATTTACCATCAGTGCCAAAATTAATAACAGCATTTTTCATAGTATTTCGTAAAACTTCAATTCTATTAGTACGAGTTTTCTTTAATTCTTGAAGTCTTTTAATTTCATTACTAATACCTTCATTATAATTTTTATAAACTTGAATAGCTTTATTATAATCAGAAAGTTTTTGTTTAAGATTTTCTTGATTAATGTTAAGTTGTTCTAATTGTTCTTCAGTAATTTCACCAGCATTTTCTTCTATTTCAATAAATATTCTATTTATATTTTCTTGAATTTTATAAATATTATCTTCCATATAAATTTGTATTAATTACTATTTTAGCTTTTAAATCTCCGCATTTTTTACATTTAAGAACAAATACTGTTCCTATTATATTTCCTCTTGTATCTACATAAGGATCTTCCTTATAAACTTCGTATTCACATCCTCCATATAATAAACATTTCCAATTCATAATGCAATTTCATTTTCGTTAATATTAATAATTTTTATATCTTGTATATTTATATTTTTAATAATAGACTTAATTTCTTTTACTTTTAAATTAACAATAAAATAAACAGAAAATTTAGTAGCTAAATTTATATCTGAGTTAAATTCTATTTCAGATTCTTTATATATTTCTCCACAATAATATTGTTCAATATTATCTATTATTGCTTTAATTATATACATATTAATCTCTAAATTTATATCCTAAATAAATAAGTTGATCACGAATTAAACCAGCTATAATTTTAGCATTAGGATGTGGTTTTCCAGTAGTTCCATAATAACGAAGATCTATAATATGCCTCCATTCTTTTACAGTATATGTATAAATTACCTCAGTAGCAGTACATAAAGGAAGAAATTCTCTTGCGTCTTCAGGACTCCATCCTCTATTTATTCTATTAAGATAATTACTTTCATATTCAGACATTCTATTAATAAATGCTAATTGATCGGCAATTTCTAAATTATCATAATAGTAAGGTTTACAAATAGAAATTTGATTATTAAATTTATCTTTACTATAATTACAATATCTTGTACTTCTTTCAGCAATATTGTTAGGACTAACTCTATTTAATTCTCTTGATGTACTAATTTGAGTAGTAACTTTAAAAGTAAATCTTTTATATTCTTTAAGATCGTCAGGAAGATCTTTTATAATATGTTTAGCTATTTCATTATATTTAACAATATTATTTCTTTTAAATTCTAAATAAGATTGTCCATTCATTACAACATATAAATCCTCATTATCAATAATTTCTATATTTGTTGCAAAATAAAAATAATTATCTACTATATGTCTATTCCAATAATCTTTATCATATTTACAATAAATAGTAGCATGACGAAACATAGATAAATGATTATTTGCTATTAAAACATTCTTACAAAATTGCTCATCATTTATATTAGAATTATTATTAGAAGCATAACAAACTCTGGCACAATTGGCAACATGAGAATAAAAATTATCTTCTTTTAATAATTCTACTTTGGGTTCTATTAAAATCATAATTAATTCTTTTTACTATTCCGCCCGTAAAGGAAGGATGTCAATTATTATTTTTACTTTCTATTATTTCTCGTTTTTCCCTATATACAGTATTAATAATATTAAATATATTATAAAATAGATTAAATTTAGTACCGTTATTATCTATAATATAATCTTCTTTAATATTATCTATACACTCTGAAATATGTTTATCATTATCATTATTTTCAGTATTTCTATTTATTTTAATAATTATACCACCTAATTTCTTTATCATTTCAGTTTCATCCCTAAATCTAACATCAGGAATAATACATAATCTATATTTAGTAGCTTTAGTACTTATAGTATTAGCAATTAATTTTGTCCATAAACTATTATCAATTAATTGTTTTCCTATATCAGTTCCAATATATTGTAGTAAAGTTCTAATTTTAATACACATATTATTATTTAGCATCCAATATGAAAGAGGAAGTTTAATTAATTCATCATAAGTAACTATTAAGTATTTTTTATTTTTAGCTTCTTCTTCATTTATAAAAGCATTTGTAATAGTACATTTTCCAGAAGTATATGCAGCTAATTTAATATATTTATTATCCTTATAATTTCTATCATAAAAATATTTAATATTAATATTAAATAGTTTAGATATAAATTCTTTTAAAGGATCAGCAAAATGAACAATAGTTTTTAATTCTTTTTCTTTATTAATTACATCATGCAATACCCAATCTTTATAATTTGCCCCTCTAATATTTTTTTTAATAATATAATCAATAATAGAGGCAGTTAAATCTTTACCTGAACCTTTTTGTCCAGATAAACCTATAATTAGTCTACTTTTAATATCCATAGATACAAATATATAAATAATATATGACTTTACCTAATATTTTCTAAAAAAATATTATATAATTTGAAGTTAAAATAAGCTGTTTAAGCGTATATATTTTTAATTCGTATAAATATATTAGATTTATATATTTTGCTGTAAAATAGCTTAAAATAGCTTATTTTGGCCATTTATTATATATAAATATCCTCGCTAATCAAAAAAAATAGTGCTGAACATATAGTCCAGCACTTACAATACCTCAAATAGAAATACAATAAACGTCATATATATCATAATTATCTATTAATTTCATATTAATATTAAAATTACAATTATAATTAGAATTAAGATAATCTTTTAATTCTCCTCTAACAGGAATTTTTACTCTTCCATATCCATCAACTTGACAAAGCCTACAATTTTCATTAAATTTATGATTAGATAATAAAATATAATATTGTCTACCCAATTTATCAACATTAAGAGCGCATTCAACAAAATATCTATAATTAATATTAGTAGGCATAAATATTAATCCTTTTTTAATATCAAACCAAGCTCTTTTTTTATTAACAACAGGATTAATTATATTATAAGAATATATATTAGTTAGCATATTATTATTCAAGACGAACAGTTTTTACGTGAAAAGGAACACGATAAACTCCACTTCTTTCACCAAAAGTAATATGTAATGTTTTATCTATAAATTTATCTCTAAAAAATAAATATCTTTCTTGCTCTTTTAAAGTACCGTTAATATGTACTTCAAAAGTTTCATCATTTATATCATTTTTACACAAAAATAAAGGAATATTTCTTGAAATTCCTTCAGGATAAATATCGATAATTTTAAATGATCCTTCCATAACATCTTTAAATTTAATCATAGAAAAATTACGTTTACCTATTTGATATTCTTTATCTGGATCACGAAGAATTAAACCTTCAAATCCAAGATCAATAAATAAATTTCTATATTTTACAGCATCGTCTTCATTTTCAATAGTATAATTATTAATATAAATAAATCTTTCTTTATTATTTAAATGATTATTTAAACTTGTAAATTCATAAGTTTTATTTTCAAATACTTGTCCAAGAATATCAAGTCGTCTATATTGAGGGGTATCGTCAATTATAGCATCATAGCACCAATATTGAATAAATTTATTTTCTTTGCATTTAGGATCTTTAACAAAATGATTAATTTCATTAACTTTATAACCAGGAAGATATAGTTCACCATCTAACTCCCAATCTTCATCAATCATTTTATTAAGAAATTCATTAGGAATAACAGTTAATAAATAATCTTCAAGATTAGAAAGACTATTCCAATAAGTTCCTTCACGAGATTGAAATCTTAAAGTAATGGGTTTAAACATATCGGTATTATTTCGTTTAGCACTAATAATACAACGAAGTCCATTAATTTTATATTGTCCTATTCTAATAGGAGTTTTATTAAATATTTTATTATTAGTATTATTAAATGTTTTAGCTAACATTGGAAGTAATGTTCCATCAGCAGTAGTTCTATCATAAGGTAAATAAGTTTCAAGATAGGTTAGGAGTGCATCTTCCTTTACGGGCGTGCTCCAATTATCATCTTTTATTTCATCAAGAAATTTATATCCTTGTTTTCTTTTTTGTTTATATCTTGATTCAACTTCATCTTTAGGATTACGAGCAACATGTATTTCTTCTACTTGAATAGCTTTACCTACTATTCCATGAGAAACAATAATAATATTTTGAGTAGGAGAACAACTGGCTTTCGCTTCCCAAAAACAAGGACGGCCTAAATTATTTCTACGATACAAAGGCTTATATTCGTTCATATATTAATATTCTTCTTTATTTGTAAAATCAAAATACATTTCAGATAAATTCCTACCAGTATATTTTTTAGGTTTATCTAAAACATTAGGATTTTTATTAACTTTATATTTTTTAGTTTTAATATCTTGTATAAGAAAAGTATCTTCTCCAGTAATAAGATCTTTAGTTTTATAAGTAATAATTTTTCTTTTAGATTTTTTAGATTTAGTAATAGGAGGAATATAAGGATTATTAATTTCAAATTTTATATTTTTAGTATGAACATCAATAAGTTTATTTATATATTCTTTATATTCATCATTATTTTCAGTATAATTTAAAGTTTCTAATATATAAAAATAAGCATTAATATTTCTTGCATACATAGGATAATTAGTCATCATAGGACGACCGCAACTAAACTCTTTAGTACAATCAAGATCGTTTAATAAAGAATTAAATATATCTTGAGGAATTTTAGTTTTAATACGATTATCTAAATCTCTATAATCTAAATAATTTAAAGTATAATCAGGAAAAGAATATTCTTTTTCATCTATGATTATTGTCATAAATAACTTTTAGTAGTTTTATACACTATAACTCTTTTAGGTTTTCCTATTAAACAATAATTATACATAAACCATTTAACAGGATCGACTTCAATAGTCATTTTATAAACATTATTTATTGGAGTAGCTATTCCAGATTTATAATCGAATGTGCTATATACAATATTACTTACTATTTCCGGAAACATTAAATTTTTATTCTTTATAAGTTTAACATCATTTTTATTATTAAAATCTATTTCTCCATATAAAATAATTTTATCTCTTTCTATAAATTGAGTTCCTGTATTAAATCTTAATCCTTTATCAATATTTTTTTCATCAGTTTCAGTTATTTCTTTCATAACAGCTAAATCGCATATTTTTTCAAAATGGCATAATATCGTTTGTTTCCTTATTCCTAATAGATTGATTTCTTGTAACATAATCATTAATTTTGTTATAAGTTTCTATAATAAATTCTTTACATTTATTAAAACCATAAATACTTCTTAATTCAAAGAAATCTTTGGCATTATATATTTTAGGGATATAAATTGGCAACATACCAAATTCATCTCTCAAATATATTGCCTCTAAATATCCAGATTTGTCATTATCCATTAAACATATTAATCGCTTACTATCTTTAATAGCAAGTTTATTGTACAACCAATAATATTCAGCAGTACTTAATTTATAATTTTCAGCAGGAATATTAATAGTTCCAATTTTTGCTTTTACTCCATCCCCCGTAAAGGAAGACATCGCCCACAGCATTTTACTTAAAGCTACCCTATCTTTAGTAGATTTAGTAATTACTATGTAATCATAATCATCTCTTTCAAGATTATAAATACCTTCTAAATGATTATAATTAGTAATAAATTTAGTATAATGTTTATCTCTTTTAGGAAAATACAATTTAACATCATGTATTCCTTTATTATCTCTACCTGTTATATAAGCATAACAAGGATCTTTTTTATCATAAATATATTTTGGTTGAGGATTAGTTTTTCTATTTATATAATATTGATCTACGGCGTATATAAAATTAATATTTAACCAATTTAAATCTACTCCTCCTTTTTCCCAATATTCAATATCATATTTATTCCATTCTCTAACTACAAATTCTATAATAGGTTTACTTTTTTTAATATTATCTCTTCCTATAGAAAGATCTTTTAATACATTTTCATCTTTTTCGTTTCCATAAATAATATTTCCAAAAGTAAATGCAATATGTTTTAATACAGATATAAAATCCTTTTTATTAGTAATATCAATAGATCTATTATATGTATATGAAATTACATAGGCAGCTATATCAAAACAATCTCCCCATATAAATCCTGCAAAATCTTTAAATTTAAGTTTTCCCCTATTATCATATCTAAATCCACAAGTAGGATGACGATCATATCTTAAAGGAGAAATAATTAGTTCTCCAGTATCAATACAATGTTTAATATCTTCTTCACTTAAACCTAAATATGCAGAAAATATACTTATTTGACTTATTTTAGAAAGAATAAAATTTTTATCTAATTTAGCATTATTTATATTTCTTTTCATACTATAAATAAAGGGGAAGCATTTTATTAATGCCTCCCCCAATATGAAATCAAATATACTATCGTCGTTTATTATTTTAGAAAGGAAGTCCGTCCGCAGGAGCACCAAAATCAATAGGACTTTCAGGCATAACCATACCAGGAGCAGATTGAGTAATAGGCACACCAGCAATACCAGGTGCAGAACCTACATTAGGCATAGTAGGAGTTTTAGCTATTTCTTGCAAAATAATACTTTCCTTGCTTACATCTACACGAAGAGTAGGAAGTGCGTTAGCTTTATAAATTTCAATAATACCTTCTCCTACAAATCCAGGAACAGCTAAATCTCCTGCGTTTCTTCCACTATTAATAGCTTTCCAAGCTCCTTTTTGTTTAATGCAACAAAGAAGTTTAAGCCAAATAGTAATAAATTCATTTGCGGATTTCTTATAAACAGGAATACCATTATCTACACGATCGTTTCGCATAATTGCTACAAAATTAGTAAATAATGTTTTCCATCCAGCAATAACTTCTTCTGTGGGTATAGAAATATATTCACCGTTTTCGTCAAAATCCTCAAAAGGCAAAGTAAGAGCATTTTCTTCCTCTTCAGTCATTTCACGGCCTTTAAGAATAAATACATCCATATAATGTTTCATCATTTGAAGAATAGAATTAACTTTCCATTCATCTTTACCACCAGGAATAGTATCTACATTAGACTCTGCAGGCATTAATTGTTGAGTAATATAACGACGCTCACTAATGTTTTTATGATTACTTGCAAATGTAATTTGAATTTTAGGAATAGTCATTCCTGTAAAAGAGGGAAGACCTACAGAATCTTCTCCAATAGTAGCTTCCGTAACTTTAATATCTTCAATATGAGCTAAAAATAGTCCATTTTGAGGATTTGCATCTCGCTGCGAAAATTTAATACGCGCAGCTCCTCGAACTTCATTTGTAATACCACGACGGGCTTTTTTAATTACTTTAGGTTCAGCACTTTGATCAGTAGTGCTTTTTCCATCTTTTTCTTGTACCATAAATTTGCAAATTTAATTGTTTAATAAATGAATATAAAAATGGCTAAAACACCATTAAATATTAATAGTATTTTAGCCATCATTTAATTAATATATGAAACGGAATTACTCTTCGTTAGCTGTACCAATACGAGCGGGAGCTTTATCGGTATATTCGCCCATCATAACAACATTTACCTTAACATCCTCATAACCGTCGAATACGAAAATCTGTTCAACAGTCGTTACATCAGCATCAAAGATACGATTAATTTTATTTGCGTTATCACCAAGATCATACTTGAGTTGATTCCATACATTAGTATCAGTAAACGTAAGATTAACACCAGCACCGGTTACTTCGCTCGGACTTGCTACTTTCGAACCACGATATTTAGGAATTTCACGGCCCTTAACAAAAGGACAAAGAATATTCATCTTTTCTTCAAGAGTTGCATCTTCACGAGAAAGAGCAGCTTTAAGCTCATCATCATCTTGAGCCATAGCAGCTTCCAGCATCTCTTCTAAATTCTCTTTTACGAACTTCATACGCTCATCTTTAGTAAGACGCTCGTTAGTAGTACGAACATTGCCTTTGGCATCTTTTTCTACAATACCCTTTGCTATACCCCACTTATCAAATTCCTTGTGAATAGCAATAGCTGCCTCCGGAGAATCAAAATCAATACCATTCTCATCACAGAATTCAACAAGTGCTTCGTTACGCTCAGCAATAGCCTGATCAATACCAGGAATATTATTAATAAACATAATATAATCACCATGCTGAACATTCAAGATCTTACTTACAGGAGAAGTAATACGGAAACCACCGGGAGTAGAAACTGCAATAACCTGCGGATCATAATTAACATTACGCTGACCTGCATTAACAGCCGAGAAACCAAACTTTACATTTACGCTTTTCATAATAATTTTGTTTTAAAAAATGTTAATAAAAATTAATTTGTTTATAATGTTTTAGAGGAATATTAACTACATTTTAGTAGTTGCAGATAAATCCTCTACTTCTGCCAATTCTATATTACCTAATTCTTTACCACTTATAATCTTTAATTCAGTAGTTTCCATACAACCCATAATAACATCAGATGCTATATCACGAGCGCCATAAGTAAAAGCTCTATGACTAATTAATATTTTAGGATATTTAGCATAAGTATCTTTTTCAAATAATTTAGCTGTTTGAGCTTCTGAATAAGTAAATTCTCCAATAGCTGTTACAGTATTTCCATTTATAATTCTTGTAAATTCATATTTAGTAATATAATCTACAGGTTGATTGGCTATTCTATAAATAGGAATTTTTCCAGATTTAATAATACTATCTGCGTGCTGTCTATTAACAGCAACTTCAAACTTATTTGTCAAATTATAGCTTTTATAAATATTGCCTGAAAAATCACTATACCAACTAACAGGATATATATATACTGTTTCATTAGTAATTCCGTTCTTTTCATCGGCAATACGTTTCTCATTAGCTTCTTTTACAGATTTACATCTTTCAACAAAATCTGGAAGTTTCCCATCAATATAAACATTAATACCGTCTGTATATTCATACAGAGGTGAATAATTATTAATACAACGCCAAGTAACACCTGCCCTCGATAATAATGCTTTAATAACGTGAATATCAACTCCAGTTTTACCATTAATAACGTGAATATGTTCAATAGCTGTACTAAAAGGCATATTAAGATCTTTAGCTCTCATAAGAATAGCTAAACCATCATTTACACTTTTAATACCACCTTTATCACTTCTCATAATCTTATCTAAAAATGCAGTAGCGGCAGCTAACTGTTCATTATCGAAAAGATTAATTGAAGAAAGACTATTACCATTAAAATTATCACGAACGGCAACTGAATGTTGAACTCCAGATTTGTTATTAGTAACAACAGGCGTATCGTTATTACTAATACTTTCTTTTTGTTCATTTATTCCGTCCATATACCAAAGAACCGTATTAGTTTTACATCACAATTATAATATATATATTTATAACTACCAAATCTATTAGCAAAAAAAAATAAATAAAATTTTATAAAATTATATCTCCGCTTTCTTCATCGTATAAAATTTCTTTTTCTGTTTCATTAATTACTTTATATATCGGAGTTTCTTTTGTTGCAGCAATAGATTTAGCTTCAATAGTAGAATTACAATAAATAGTATATACAAGATTAGGTGTAGTATTAAATTCTATTTCTTTAAATTTATTTCTAATATCAATAACACTATCACAAAGAGGAGAAGTAATTATCAATCCGAAGCAAGCTAAATTTAGCTTATTTAATGATGCGTTTTTAGTTGATAATACAGTTAGTCGGTTATCATTATAATATCTTAAATTTGAGCTGGAAATAGCTTGTGAACACACTATTTTCGGTTTACCTTTATCCTTACCTGATTTAATCAATATGGGCACACCATTATCATCAACAGCAATAGCACTTTCAATATTATCGTGATAATCTCCACATTTAATATTATTATTATTTAAATATTTAGTAATTTCTGCTGCAAATTCACCACGTTTAGATATAATAACAAATTGTTTATCAGGATGTCTATTAATAATATCTAATATTACAGGTAATTTATTTTTATTATCAGTAACTAAATCTCTACGATTCTTCATTATTTCATAAATAGTACAAACTCTTTCTAATAACGCATTAGGATTATAAATTTCATCTATTTGTTTATTAAAAGGAATAGACATATCTAAATTTTCAGACCATCCATTAGATTTAGCAATATTATGTCTAACTTCGGCAGCAGATAAATTTAATTTATAATCTCCACATTTAATTCTTTTAATATTTTCAATATTACCTATTACAGTCATAGAATTATTAATAAACGCAGTTTGTTTATTATATTCTTTTTTATCATTATCATCTAATTCAATTGCTATGCGATGTTCCTCTACGGGGGAAAATCTTTTAGCTTTAACTGCATCTTCTTTACTTATACTTGTAATTATAATAGGTAATGTATTATTTAATAAATTAGTATTATTAAAATCAATAATAGTTTTAGTCATTATAGAAAGAATAAATTTAGTACATTGTTTTAAATAATCAATTCTACTATCATAATTATTAATTCCTATAAGTATAATTAAATCATAATTATAATTATATCCTTTCTTTATATAATCAAAACTTAAAATTTTAATAGTATCTTTATCAATATTATTTTTATAAAAAATATCAACAATAGATTGTCTTGTATTAAAACAATCTGTCACAATAAATATTTTTGAATCTTTATTTTTAGCAAGAACTTTATTAATTATATTTATAGCTAATTCAGAATAACTAAAAGGTTTAAGACAATATACACTTCCAATACCTTTTTGACTTTTCCATTTATTAGCTACTTCTTCATAATAGTTATTTAATACATTCATATTTAATCGTCAAATAAAGTGTTAAAAGCTCCACTATATTTTTTAATTAAAACTTTTCCACTTTTAGTTTTTTTAATATTATTTCCTTTTAACGCAGGGCTAATTCCTAATTTAATAGGATTAATAATCTTAAATGCTTCATCATAATAATACTGATAATTAATATCTCTTAAAGAAATATCTTTATCATCTAAACTATTAAGAATAGTAGTTTTAAATCCTGCACAAAGTTTTCCTCTTGATTTTTCAGTATTATGTACTTTTTCTATTATAGAACCATTATTAGATACATAAAATCTACAATTTCTTTGACTTTCTTTATAAACAGTATTCCCATTTTTATCTATAATAGTTTCTTCTACATGAAATTGTCTTCCTATATTTTGAGTTTTACAAAAATCTAAAATATTTGTAGCTTTATATAATGTTTCAGTAATAGGAGTATTATTAATAAAATATTCTACAACAGCTTTAGCTACAATAGGCATATCATATCCTTTTTTCAAATCAATAGCATATTGTAAAGGATGCAACGCACCTTTATATGTAAGTTTACCATTGGTTTCTTGACAAAAATAATTATTTATATCTCTACAAGCATAAATTTTATAATATTCACTATCAGCACTTAATCTTGTATCTTTTTGCCACTGTTCAGTAATAGCTTTAAATGTTTCGACTTTATTTTCAAAAAGTTTGACAACTATACCATCAGTATTCGCAGATACTATTTCTATCCCATTCAACTCCAATTCTTCACATAGCATCATAATCATTAACTGACCATTAATAGTAACTTTAAGAACAGCAAGTCTATCGCAAAGATCACCATAAGCAAAGCCTAATTTTCCATAAATACTATTAATAACAATCTTTAATGCTTCTGCAAGAATATTTTTAGGAATACCGTCTATAATATCTTGTTTACTATGTTTAGCTTCAATGCGAGTATCTCTTAACCATCTAATAAGTTTACTAAAAATATGAATATTAAGATGTTCAGGACCAATTTCATATTCAGCCATAATAGAAGGATAAAATGAAGAGATATCATAATGAACATACACAAAATTACTATTATTAATATTTTCATTATTTCTCTTTACCGTTTCCCCCGTAAAGGAAGATGCACCATCCCAGGTACTTATTAATACTCTCGGAACATCTTGACTATGTAATCCTCCTGTTGCAATAGAATAAGTTAAATTATTTATAGTAATTTCAAACCAAGCATTATTAATATCACTTTTTAAATATTTAAAATTAGAATATTTAGGAGCAACATCTTTTAATGCTTTTTTACCAATAGAAAAAATAACAATTTGTTTCATTTCTTCAAGCATTTCTTGAAGAGCTGGAGTTTTAAATTTAATAGAATTAAATATAACTTTTTTAAAAGATAGTGCACTTCTTTCAGTAATTTTACCTTTCCATTGAGAAGGATGAAGTCCACTAAATTCAGAATAGAATTTACTAAATAAAATATCAGCCATTTTACTACGGCTGGCACTCAAAACATTTACTTTATAAGAATATGATATAGTATATCTTAATCTAATTTCATCAATATATAATCTAACTATTTCGCATCCAATAAAACAATCATTTTTATTATAATACATCATAGGAGGAATATATTCATTAATAATATAACGATCCCATTCATTAATAAGATCGTTTAATTGAGTAATAGACATTCCTCTATATCTATCTTCTTTATAATAATAATTTACATCTTTTTCACAAATAGGAGGAAGAATAAATTCTAATAATTCATACCATTGAATATTAATAGAAGTCTGTTTAAGACTTTTAGGAACAGGTTTTTTATCACCATTTTTATCAATAATACTATTTGCTTTGTTTAAAGCAAAAATAGTCATTATATCAACACCTGTAAAAGGTAATTTATATTTTCTTAAAGACTCAATATAAAAATCTTTTTTAGCTAATTCTTCATTATTTTGTAAAGATATTATTTTTTGCGAAGTTTCATATAGCATTCTAATAAGTTCTTTAGTAGTATTATATTGATCAAAGTGCATTAATAATGCAGCAATCATTAAATCATCATATTTAGAACTATTATAGCCATATAAATGAGTAATAATATCTACTTCATTATTATCAACTATTTCTTTATGATAACGCATATTATTTATAGCCGAAACCATAGATAATAATTGATTATCATCATTATCTGTAATATAATATTGTTCAACTTTTACTTGATTGAGTAATTCTTTTATTTCTTTTACAGTATATTTTTGAACTAAAGGAATAGGAGTTTTTACTTCTTTATCTTTTTTAACTTCTATTTTACAAGCATCTTTCATTATATTAAGATAAGAAGTAATATCAACAATAGTAATAGAAAAGAAGTTTTTTAAGACTTCAATATCATAAAATTTAGTAATAATCATATAAAAGAATTTATAGCATTAGCAAATAATACTTTAAAATTATTATATCTTCCTTTTTGATTATTATTAAATATTATTTTAATTTGATGATATGGAAGATTAGCAATATAATCATTATTATTAATATATAAACATAATATATTTCTAAATATAAATTTTTCAGTTTCATATTTAAGAAAATATTTACAATATGGAATAGATTGTAAATAAGTATTATAATTTTTATCAATAGTACATTTTACTTTTGCTGTAATATAAACATTCTCAAATATATTTAATCCTGTAATTTCAGTATATTCTTTAGATAATATATTTATAATTTCTTTTATATTATTAAA
>CAJMOW010000005.1 GCA_905215145.1 uncultured bacterium
ATCAAAATTAATATTCTTGAACTCAGTGAATTTATCTGGATCTATCCTTCTCTTCATCTTCAACAAGTATTCATATTCTTCTAGGAATCTAAATTCTCTAAAGTTCTTAGCAGGGAATATGTCTTCGATGCTACCATTATTAGCAAATCTATCTTTAATTTCTTGAATCCACTCACCTCTCTTGGCAAACATTCCAGGATTGTCAACAGACACTCTAGCATATAATCCCTTCAGTCCGTCATTATTTAAATAGTTTCTAATATTAGGACCTTCTTCTAATGACCTAATTACTGAGTTAACAGATGCTGTTTCGTGATATTCATCAAATACGTTAACCTTCATCAAGTCATTGACCGTTTGCACTGTAGGTGTAGTCATTAGATTCTTTGCTATATCATTAAAACTGAATCCTAACATAATCATATGTAGATACATACCAGCTAGATTAGGACCAGCATTAATTTTAGATAGAATCAACTCCTTGGCATTATCGGTTGCAGCAGATAGTAAAGCTGAGATAACCAATGATTGGTCAGGTTGTACTCCTAATTGCTCTTGAATAACTCTAGAAACATCTTCCTGAGTTAATTGTTGCTCAGTAGCAGTCCTAATTAGGTTCTCCCAATAATTCTTCTCTGGAGCTAAATCAGTAAAGTTAATGTTGGCCATTATGTTTCTGAGGGTATCTACAGTAATTATTTTGCCATCCTCTGACACCTTGCTCTGAATACCTTTATAAACATTAGAGAAGAACATGTTGTTCATCCACTTAGAATCTCCACTTCTAATGCCTTCATTAAAATAATAACAGTTAGCAAAGAATACTTTCTCACCAACAGCTGCAATACCAATTACCTGTTTGCCATCCATATTCTGCATCTGCATTACCCATTTAGCAGAAGGAGACATAAGAGTAATTTTGTTAGCTTCCTTACCAGAAGTAGAATTCTCAGCAGCAGCTTGAGGATCTCCCATTTCAATTGGAGAATATGCTTGAGTCATATTCTTTAGGTCTTGGATAATGTTACTAATACTAGCCGATACAGAGTTTCTAAATGCAGGCAAAGTATTAATAGCTCTTATCTTCTGACGACCATTCTTTACTCTTCTACCGTTCTCATCACGTTCTTCAGTCATGTACATAGAATGGTTATTTATTCTGCTTAGAATAAAATCAGCATTCTTAGTGTCCGACCCAGTATAACTTACTAAGTTAGTATCATCAATTACAGTAAGTAACTCAGCTATGATCGGTAGAGATTCTGGGTTATAGAAATTCTCCTCATTAAGCATTTCCACGTAATTAGTAATATCTACAGCTCCAGGAGCATGACTATATGCATATAGTTTACCATTAGGAGTAGGTAGTCTTTCAGACATTCTAAGAGCTTCTATAGAATTGAAATTGAAGTATGGAGACCATCCTATATAATTACCATTAGTATCAAAGTCATAACCCATTACGTAGGCTTTATCAATATCCGTTTAACCTCATACCTTTCAATATGAGACTGACTATATCATCACTCTATCTCTAGAGTGTCTCGCACTTCGGAACCAGCTTTCTGCTGTGCTATAAATTCTTCTTTAGTAAAGTTATCTCTAATTTTATAGAGTAATGATGGAACCTGTTCTATATATGGACGTATAATTTGTATGAACGCTGCACAATCAGATTCAGTGGAACTAGCAATAGAATAAGTTCCCTTTCCTTCTTTAAAAGGTCTAAATTGCACATCCCAAACTTCTTTGAAATAATCAATTACTACTTGAGCTGTATCTAAATCAACACACGTAGCTATTTTGATTGTATGTTGTATTGAGCTACGCTGTTTTGAAGTGTTTACGTTTATACAACCATCATCCATATACCATATAGCTAACCCGATAGGGGTAAGCCAATTCAATAATCTTCTAGTAATATGTTTCTTAGGAGTATAGACTGTTCTCCTTAAGGCTTTTATAGTTGGGTTAAGTGACATCTGAGAGTATAAAACTTTGTTTCCTTTATTATATCCACATGTTGATATATACTCCTTAACACCATTGTTCTTAAACCCAAACTTGTTTAATAAGTCTATCTTCCATTCTAGAAACTCTCTTTGAGCTTCAGAATGACTTAGCTTGAATACATAATTACTAGATATTGTTCCATCTCCTAAAAGAAGGCCTATAAGTAGGCTCTTTTGTTCTTTACTAAGTTTCTTTGTTATTCTTCTAGCCATTTACCTAATATTTTGAGTTAAACATTAGATAAAAGTTCCTACTCCCTTACGGGATAGTCGATGAACTTTCATCCTTATAAACACAAAGATATTAAAACTTTTGTCAATTAACTAGTCTTATTATCCAAATATTTATCTAGGATGCTTAGCTGCGGATTGTCCAATCTTAACCTTTTTTACTTTACCAACAATAGTTAATTGCTGCCACTAGATGTATTACTACTCTAGTTTAGTAGGTTAAGCTCTAAGGAGTTCCCCGTCAATTCACGAGATTTATTATAGTGACTACAATATTAATATGTCACCTAACTAAACAGTTAAAATTAGGTCAATAGTCACTTCCCTGTAGCCAAGTTTGCCAGTGAGATACATGTACCACATTCTTATCAGAATCATTAAATGCTACTGCTTTCATCTTCATAAATGATTGCATAGTCTGTGCCGGAATACGAGCTACAGTAAATTCAAGAGATTTCTGGAATGATACAAACTTCTTCTTAGCAGCAGTAATCTTTCTAGATTTCTCTAAAGCCTCTAGTTCATAAGCTATTTTAGATACGCTAAAATCATCTTTAACTAATGCTTTAGTATATGTGTCATATAATCCTTTCAATAACCTGTCACTTCTGTCCTTACCCTGTTCTATAACTCCTTGTAATGTTGCCTTGTCTTTAATATATTGACTAATTTTAATGGAATCAAAATCGTCAGTTTTATAAATATCCATTACATTATCGGGAGTACTAACAACTAAAACTTCTTCAACAGAATTACCATCAATCGCATTATAGGATGTTACTAACTCATGATAATTACCTTCAGCATCGTAATATCCACTTTCATATAATTTATTGCCATCTTTATCTATTCTAAAGATACTATCTCCAACTCTCATGAAGTCATCGTCAGTAAGAGTTTTATTAACTGATAGCTTATCTATGATAGTAGTAGATGTATTAAATGCAATATATACGTGTTTACCACTTCCTCTAGTAAATGCTATATCAAATAATTTAGTTTTAGGAGTATGATATTTATCATACTTATTAACAAAGAATTGGTATCCTTGTGTAAGTACATCATTAATACTATCATTAGGACCTAAATTAAATTGATTAACATATAACTTACTAATTACTAATTCAGCAGGATTATTAACTAGATTTTGAATTGGAATAGCTATATTACCATTAGGCAGTTCCATTAAGTATCTACCTTCCGGAACGTATTTCTTGCTAAATGCTACTGGATCTTGATTATATTCCAATAACATATCTTCAGTAGCAGTCATATACCCTTTATCTAGTAACATGAATGTATTCTGAACATCAGCCTGTAATTTAGCTCCTATTTCTTTAGGAAGCTTCTTATACTTCTTACGTTCAGTAAACGATGCTTGTATTGCTGGCATATCGAATATACTATGTCTCTTGCCAGTTGCATCATCCCAGTATATTTCGGCAGGTTTCAAGTCTGTAGGTCTAGTAATGTCAGTATAGAATGTGGAGAAATTCTTCTTGACGAAATTATAAGAATCATAATCGTTTACATATACTAACATATACTCTCCTTCGAGTTTCCATCCATTATCTTCCAAGAACTGAGGTACAGTTAATGCTATATCTCTATTTAGTCTCTCTAACTTAGACAGTGCCTTATTAAGGTTATCTTGAGCCTTAGATAGTTCAACCCCTTCACCATCTCCTCTATTAGCTTGATCTACTAGTCTAGTATACTTGCCAACTTCTAATTCGGCAAACTTTTTATTTCTAGTAGCGTCACTATTAATCTTGGCAACTACACTAGCCACTTCTTGGATAGGTATTTTAATTCTATCTCCAGGTAGTAATCTATCAATAGAATTAGCTGGTTTAGATTCAATTTTAGCCTGCTCTCTTTGTAAGTATTCATCTACTGATATTCCTTCATCAGCTGCAATTCGATATAAATCGTCATATCTATAATTCTGCCCTCCAATTCTATGTACCTGTATGATATTATATCCAGGAGCCATAACAGCACCCATACCTGGGAACTTTCTTTTAATAGCAGTCTTATTGATGTTGGACGTAAATGTAGATAAAGCCTTAGCAAATATAGAAGGATCACTATAAGGAATCTTATAAGCGTCAGCTCCATGTGAAGTTCTACGTTTCCTATCTAAAGCAAACTCCTCCTTAGCTTTCTGAATGATAGTTTTGGCAGTTCCTAATTCATCGCTGTTCTTATTTAATTCCTTAATAATAGCTTTACCAAATATCTCATACAAGTCTGATTTGACATCAGGATTATCAGTAGGTTTTATTCCAGTAAGAACATATACAGCTTCTTTAATATTACCTATAGAAGCTAATGCAACTTTACCTAAGCTTTTATATGCATTCTTAGCCATATCATGAGTAAATCCCATAGATTCAAGAGCTGAAATTACCTGAGAGAACTCGGTCATTGTTGACTGATGTTCTGGGTCGGTAACTACGTGGTCAGCATCCATCTGCATACCTAAGCCATCAGTATTAAAGTGCATTGTCATTAATGGAGAATCATCATACCAAGAGCTATCTGGATTTATATTTTGAGCTCCCACTTTAATTGCAGACTTATTAACTAAGTAAGCAATCATTTTATATTTGAGTGGCTGGTTGGTATTGCGTTGAGTAGGTATGTCTCCATTGGCTTTATACTGTCCTATATTATTAACATAAGTAGCAGTTACGGCTAATGAAGCATCGCTATATGCAAGTTCTCCATCTCTAAGTGATTCACTATAAACTCCTCCTAAAGCAGCATGTAATTCAAATAAAGAATTAATTGGAACGTTAGTATCAATTAATACATTAGCGGCACCTACTGCTTGTATTGGATTTCCATTTACATCTACCAACTGCTTACTAATATTATACAGTCCATTTCCTACTTTGTCTAGTCCTAGTATCTCATAATGATTGTTACCGTCTCTGTAAAATATTCTATCACCTCCAGTGACATCTCTTAGAGTCATTGGCTGACCAAATAAATTTACAGTAAGGTCTACATTAGCAGGAACATCCCAATCAGCTGTTGATTCACTCCATTTAAAATCAGACATCTTCTTGAATAAATTATATAATTTAATGTCTGATGTTAATGATTGACGAAGCCTTTCATTGTAAGCAGAGAAGGTAGCAAACTTTAATAAAGCTGCTGTACCATATCTTCCATTATAATCATGTCCAATAGGTTTCTTATCTTCTCCTACAGATGAATCTTGTAATGATAAGTTCTCCAAATAAGACATAATAGGATTACACCATGCAGAACCGTCATGTGCATCCACTTCTGCAATTTCACCTTTAAAGTTATATACAGGAGCTCCGACATCACTCATTACAGCTATTCTATACCAGGGTGGTACTCCAGTCAAACTATTCTGATGTAGATACTGTAATGTAGCTGGTACAATCACATTACGTTTTAACTCAGCAAGTTCTCTAGAAGAGTGTTCCATTTCTATTCCGTTAAATGAGTCAGGATCTAAACTACCATATTTAGCTTTATTTGGATGTGCAATGCTACTACCAGTAGTTACTAGTCTAAGGTTCTCTGATGTTAAGAAATCAGCTACAAAGTACCTTTCAATTAGAGGATTTAGAGTAATTTCTACATCATCTCTTAACCAATTACTATCTAAATCAGATAGTCTAGTAATATTAGTATTACCCTGTTTAGCTAATATAAGTTCTTGAGTATTCTCATTTACCCATAGTCTTTTATCAGCTCCTAATAACTTATCCGCAGCCTTTCTAAGAACTGTATTACTACGTCCGTTGGCATATACTAAAGGGAATGACATATTATTGTCAATCATGTCCTTAACAAACTTCTTACGTTCTCTAAGCATAGCTTTGTTAAACACATCCTCTTTAGCATACATTTCTGTAGCAAGGAAGTTTAAAAGTTTATTAGGAATCAGGCCTTTCTTAGTTTTGCCATTGAGTTCAAATGACCCTCCTGTATTAGTGTGAACGTTATCAATATTAGGGATTCCAGCAGCATAAGACATATTAGTGTACTCACCTGATGTAGTAACTGCTAATAAATTAGTAAAGTCTTGGTAGTCAAGTACATCTACCAATGAAACTGGCTCTTTAATATCAAGAGAGTCTAAAGCACCTACTATACTACTAGCATCCATAAAATCACCAGCTGCTTGTGCTGCATCTAATGCTTGTAACAGTCTGTTTCTTTCTGAATCTAGAGATTCATTATGTTTAGCTATTTTAGCATTCTCAGCATCTACTTTACTCTGTTTAGATAGTATTCTGTTTGCAGCCTCAGGATTAATAGCCTGCAATCTTTGTAAGTATGTCTCTAAAGATTGTCTGTATACTTCTTTATAGTCACCCAATACATTATTGAATACTTCCTTATAGTAAGTTCCTACAGTTCCTTTGATAGCACTAATAATGTCTTTAGTAGGTGAAGTAAGTAAATTAATAAGTAATGGCTTACCATTCTCATCAAGTACATCTATCTTATCTACACCAAGCTTCCACATTACAAATGTTCCCTTATCGGAATATACAGTAGGTTGTACATTGATAGTTACAGGTGCATTGCCATTCTTTGGTCTTAATAAGTTTCCATAGAAGTCATATACTAACGAAGAATATCCTATTTCTGCAACCGAGAACTTAGTAGCACTCTTCTTTATTCCATTTCTACTAACTACATCAGTTTTTATGGAAGTTCCCATTAGCATATTAGGATTTCGTCCAAATAGCGTATTCTTTAAAGCAGAACTAGGATTATCAAGTATATACTTTTTAACGTAGCTCCTAGTCAGTCCAGCTAAGTTAGCAATCCTGCTGTTAGGTATATTATTACCTTCAGCATTCTTAATAACTGACTTATATATTTCTCCAGTTACTACCTGTTCAGCTGCTACAATATCATTAAGTATATTAATTAAATTAGGTCTAATAGCCTTTAATGAGTTTGAGGCTTTATCGTAGTAGAACCTTTCATTATTATCTCCTAACTTCTCATTGTAATAGTTCAGAGTTTCTATATACGAACGTAATGATAAATTCTCAGGATTATTATTTTCATATCCATCATATACTGTATTAACAAATGCAGAACTGCTTGCAACAGCTACTAATTTATCAAGATAATCAAGATTATTAGCTTCATTTACATTTCTAAATGCAGCTAGTAAATCTACATTGCCTCTTAAGAATCCTGTATTAGCAAAGTCATCTATAAATTCTATTAAAGATACATATAATCTTTCTCCATCAGTAAGTACCTGTGGATTGTTCTCTTCATATATAGCTTTTAACTTAGTAAACGAAGGTTCTTCTAATATAGTATTTAGCCTTCCAAATTTAACGATATCAGAGTTTGATAATTCAAGCTTTCTTTGTCCTTTACTACTAACTGCATTGCTGTTATAAATTACAGTAACCTTTTCTCCTTTATATGGTAAAGTAAAAGAGACGTCGCCAGTAGTAGCGTTACTAACAGATATTCCCCACCTATTTAATAGGCCAGTTCTATCTGCCATAAGTTCGTTAGCAATATCAATATCATTCTCTCTCTGTATTTTACGTCTATTTACATTAGATTGCTTAATTTCAGAACTATCCAAATCTCTAGTATCACTATTAAGAGCATATTCTACATATCTGGCATTGTTAGTTCTATCTACAACTCCAGATATAGAATCTAACAAATCGTAAGTAGTGATAGCTTTAGAAGTAAGATAGTCTCTATTTGCAATATTATATAAAGAGTTGAATTTATCTTTGTTATAGAACTTATCATAGATAGATTTAAATACGTTAAGATCGTTTACTTGGAATACCTTAGACCTAGTATCACTATTTAATATTTCCTTAAGAATTTCTCCTAAGTAATAATTAGGGGCGGAATGTAAATTTAAAACTAAATCCTGTAGTCTCTCCCCAAAGAACATAAAGTTGTATTCGTCTTTAATCTTGCTAAAAGAGTGAACGAATTGTTTTAAATTTAAATACTTGTCACCTATCTGCTCTCCAGTAACATGATTAATTACAGGAGTTTGTTCAATAAGTAATCTAGACACATTACCTATTTCAGATAATGCATCTACATTCTCATTAGTTCTCCATGTTTTAACCATATTAGAACCAGATCTAAATTGGTATTTATTAGTGCTCACAGGTAGTTCTATTCCTACATATCCCCTATTCCTAATTTCCATATTCTTTCCGAATAAGCTTTTAAGAATAGTATCGAAGTTACCGTTAGATAGAACAGCCCATGCATTGAATCCATCCACTAACATCTGATTCTTATAGAATCCTTCTATGTTTCTCTTCTTAGATACGAATGCACTGTCTAACGCAGATTTAGATATGTTTTCAAATATACTAGAAGCGGCATCCAGAACCTTCTGCATATTCTCTACATTAGGAATTCCATCTAGGTAAATAGTATCTAGTATAGATGCATCAGTTTCTATACCTTCTTCAGAATTAGCTAATTTAATATAGTCGACTAATTTCTTAAATAAGGTATTCTTGTATTTAGCAATATAAACATTTAAATCATCATTGCTCTTAATAAGTCTACCGTCAGCAAAGTTAACTAATGATGCTTCTATAATATTATACCTAAACTGATTCAGCATATACTCCTTAACTACAGAAGCAGAACCGTAAATATCACTAATGGATGGAGTTGCAACTCTTCTCTCCAATGGTTCTTCAATTACTTGAATGTCCTCAGGTTCGTCTTTAATAACAAGACTCTTGTCAACTTCCTCTACTGTAGAGGTTTCCGGATTAATACTGAATTTGGAACTTAACGGTACAGCATATTCAGCTAATAATTGTTCCTTCTGTGCATCTGTTAATCTTCTGGATGTTTTAACAAAATCTTCTAGAACCTCAGAAAGCGAGACATATTCTGCCTCGCTCTCCAGGTTAAATAGTCCAGTATTCTTCAAACTGTTGTAGAAGTCGTCTATGAAATTAGCAGTAGATATTACTGGTTCTTTCCTAAACTTCAATACTGTACTTCTTAGAGCAACCTCAGCATCAAGTCTGTGTTGCTCTATGTCAAAGTTAGTACATGCCATTTCTTATTAGATATTAAATTTACATCCTTGACTATCAATAATGTTCTTATTGGAAGCTAAAGAAGATATGTACTCTTGCACATCAATTAAATCATCATTGTCTAACTGCTCATCAGTCAATAATCCTTCAAAATGGCTGTCAACTAGTTTGGCTTTATCCAATATAGCCTGAGCCTGTTCTGGAGTTACTGATGATAGAGACATTAATGTGTTAATTAAGTCAGCAATTTCAGATTCCCTAAGATTATCAAAATCGTTAAGTGTATCTGCGAATATCTTTAACTTCTGTTCTCTAGTTGGATCAAATGGAATTTCATACATAGTTGTATCTGTAATTTCTACTTTACCATCGAGAATAGAACCTTTTATTGTTTGTCCTCCCTGCAAAGTTACTGTAAATTCCTCTAGATTACTACCATTATATTCAACATTCTGAATTGCAGAATTATCAATAGAACCATCTACTTTCTTAGGTAGTACAGAGGGACTCTTCTTATTTATTTCATCTAACAGGGTAGAATAACTATTTATAGTTAATAGTCCAGTGTCAAGAACTGTAGTATAAATACTTAATACAGTGTCATTATTCATCTTTAATTGTCTATTATTAACTGCATCAGAAAGCTTGACAGCTACTGAGCTACTATACTCTTTAATGATATCATTAATAGCAGCATCCCCTTCAGTCTCATATCTAGATTTAGCTCTGTCAGCTAAATCCTGTAAGGATTCATATCCACTTACATTAGACAGAGCTCCCATAGTTGACAAATTCATTCTGGAGTTAAATTCGTCTCTCTTAGCATGTAATATATCATCCTTAAATTCTACTTCTTTTAAACCAGTAGGGTCTATAGTAATTTCGAAATTAGGACTTTCTATAGCTACATCTATATGGAACTGATCTAAGTTATTTCTAGTGGGATAGAAATCTGAGGGTTGACTGTCATGAGAAGTCTGAAATCTTGGAGTATAGAATATTCCATCTATAAATGGAGCATATGTTGTAGTAGGAGCACCTTCCTTAATAGTTGGAGTGCCATGTAATATAACATTGAACATATTATTAAGTACAGAAAAAGCACTGGTCCTACCTGCATCTCTGACAGCTTCACCTATGCGAACATTAGTTGCTTCTAGTCTAGTTTCTATAGGTTTACCATCCGGTCCTTTTGCAGTAAATGAATAAGCATCACCTGCTTTATAACCTTTAGTGTACATCTTATAGATAGAGGATAGCAAACTAACAACTTTAAAAGATCCTCCCATATTTCCTAAAGCTGAGGCTGCATGTTTGACAGTTCTTACTCCATCACTGAATTCTATCTCTCCATTATCAGATATAAGTTGCTCTAGGATATTATCCATATTTCTTCCTTCTGTTCTAATTGTGAAATTAGTATCCTTAGGAAGTGAAATGTATTTACCTAAAACATCAAATATTTCATTTAATATAGTATATTGAGCCTTAGCAACTGCTGGATCTATATATACTCCATAAGTAAGTTTTCTAGATACTTTACTACCTGCATTGAATTCTTTCCATTCGTTCTCACTAAGATTTATAGGTCTAACTACCATACCTGGAGCATTAGCCTTAATAGCATCAGCATAAGTAAGTCTAAACATAAATCCATTATAAGTAGAAGGATTCCAAGGAACTCTTTTAGCCCCATTAACTACAGATTGGTCTAGCAGTCCATTGAACTTATCAACTTCAGTCTGTCCCCTTACTTCACTCAGATTATTAGTAGACATATATGTCTTATAAGCATCTAAGAAGTTGTTAAGTCCGGCTCGATAATTCCACAATGCTACTAACATTCTAGCCGCTGTAGTATTACTTCCATATGTACCTATATAGTCCTTAACCTGCTGTATATCAAGTTTACTCTTGCCATCATCGTCAGTACTAGTTAAATCACTGAATGATAATGTAAAGTAGTCATTTATAAATGAACCATTAGGGGTAGCTACTATAGCTCTAATGATTGGCGGTACTCTATCTGCAACTTCTGCATTTGCCTCTTCATTAGAAAGACCCCTTGATTTAGCTTCATCAAATGCTCTTGCTCTCTTCTTCTGCATTTTGATATACATATCCGCTAGATTTGATTCAGTAACTTTCTCCCCGTCTATTTTGAGATGCTTATTAGTAGTTGCAAATACTATACCTTTACCTCTAACTGATTTATCGATCATAGCTACACCACCCTGTCCAGTATATCCATACATAGGACTTATTAGAGCATTAGGAAAGGCTTCTTGTAGCTCATTAAGATTCCAAGTTTGACCTGGTACCTCTTTTAGTCTAGTTGCCCTAGAGAATGTAATGTCAGATTTATTGATTTTAAAGTATTTAGAAGATGTTGGATTAGAATTAGACCATTCTTGCATGTTCTTATACCACTTCCTATACTTAGATATAGCAGCATCTAACTTGTTACCATGAGCTTTATCCCATTTCTGCCAAGTGTCTGGATTAGTAAGTTTACCCATAGTAAACTGAATATCCTTACCTCCATCTATACTGACTCTGTAAACAATATTAAATGCAGTAGACTCTACTTTAGTCTTATCATAACCTTGTTTGTCTCTAGCTATATCTGTTCCAGTGGTACTAGTATCGTCTTTACGAACTTCAAGATAGAAACTTCCATTATTCCATACATCTAATCCTAACTTAGCTAAATATGCATTACCACTATCAGACAGTCTCTGTAAGAAATCTTCATCAAACTTCTCACCAAATGTTAGGTAGTTTCTAATATCCACCAATAATGATTTAGGAGTAATCAATTGATTAGCAGTATAATGAATTCCATTTTTAGTAAAGACGTTTAAATCATCTATAATATCATCTTTAACTACTCTATCAAATGTTCCGTCCTCATTCTCTAACATACCATATCTCATATACCATCCATAAGCCCTAATTCCAGACATAACACCCTCTATTTCTGAATCTAATACAGTAGTCTTCTTTCCATCCAAGTTACCTAATAACTCATTCTCTATAGGATTATCTCCTTTAGGTTTGGAAGGACTTTTAGGTGTATAAGGAGCAGCTTTAGCAGCTGGTTCAGGAGATTGAGGTGTTTCTTCAGAATTTATTGGAGAAGGAGTATACCCTTCCAATTCTGAATCCAAAGCAGCCATTCTGATTTCTTTGAAGGTGTTAATAATACGTTCCTGACTAGGAGTTACAGAGGTTCTATCTTCCTTAATAAGATTCTTCTCTTTTACATATGCAGATAATCCATTATTAATAATGTAAGTTCCTTCTTTAGAACGAGACATCATAGTATAGAAGGATTTAGCAAAATTAATAAGGTCTGCCCAGTCAGTAGAATCGTATTTAGCAAAGTCTACATCAATAATGAAGTGAGCAGCTTCTGAGCCTTGTACAGATTTAGGAGTGTATACCTTGATTCTACTATCATTCATTCTCTGAATTAACTGATATGTAGGAGAGTTTTCATTATCATATACATAACCTATTTCACCATCAGCTTCCAATAATGCCTTAATATCTTCCTCTGAAATTTCATTTACTATCTTCTCTCCATTTAGTGGATTGTCATCGTCTTGATAATGTTTCAGAATTAAATTACTAGTAATTTCATTGAATATTCTATCTCTGACTTCTGCATCATTATCAGCGGTCACATTGTCCTTATTAAAGTTGATCCTACTAAGAATCGCATTAACCTGCTTATTATTATCGTCCTTCTGAACATTAGTAATACGTAAGCTAATATCCAGTTTAGGAGTTCTAACCGTTAATGCTTCAGTTGGTTTAACATTATATATACTAGTTTCTACATTCTCATATCCATTCTGATTTAAATCCCCTAATAGTATTATTGTAACACCATTCTTGGATGCCCAATCAGATAAGAATTGCATATAAACACTATTAACCCAAGTAGCTTCATCAATAAACAGCAATCTAGGAGTAGCATTATCACTATATTCTATATCAGACTTAGCAACTGCTACAGTGTATCCTTGCTTAAGTTCATTAAATTCTACCAAGTCATATAATTTAGATTCAGTATTAGAGCTATTAATGTCCTTACTAAGTTCACCATAAGTCTCATCACCTAAGACATGTCTCATTAAACCTTCTACAGTAAAAGATTTTCCATCACTTCCTAGAGAACTTACCAAGTTATTAACTTGTTGCTCAGACGGACCAACCTTCCACACAGTAGAATTAGGGTTAATTTTAGTAACGATTCCCTGTACCAACTTAGCAATTACCGCTGTTTTACCAGCACCTCCGATACCATTAACCATTACAGTATTGAAGTACTTTAGTAATTCACTACCGGGTTGGCCTTTAGGAACATTAATATTATCTATAGCAGCATTCATTACTTCTGGATTAACTGCCATAGCTGTAGACATGTAAGCAGCATATTCTTGGGCAAATAAGGGAGCATAGGTAGCTTCTGAATCAGCAAGAGTCTCCCTTAAGTAGTAATCAAAATCAGACTTCTTAAATGCTAATGTGGCATGCAACCACATATAAATGTCAAAGTCTTCTATATATTCTGTTTCCGGGCTAAACCTAGTGTTATTTTGATTTACTAAACTAGACATATTGAATTTAGCCCCTAAATTAGAGAACATAGCTTTAAGTACTGTACTTACTGATTCTCCACTTTCAGATACTATTTTATGGAAAGTATCATAAAGCTTGTTCTGTAAGTTAGCCAATTCGACGGATATTGCTGGATTATCATAGGCTGCTTCGTCAATATTGTCCAAGGTTGGGGTAGATATTTCATCTAGACCTGCAAATAACTTGGTTCCGTTATATTCTAAGTCTTTTAGGAATCCATATTTACCATTGCCTCTTAATACATCATATAGCAATTTAGATATCTTTTGACCAGTTCTAGCATGTTTACTAAACTGATTTACCCCATTCATTATAGATAAATCAGTTAAGAACAGCAACTGATTAATAATTTTATCCAATTCTATATTCATCATGGCTGCCACATCGTCCCTAATAACTCCATATTTCTCTTCTTTAGGGAAGTATGTTTCTAAGAAGTGGTTCATAAGAGCATTATGTCCAAATGGCCTATCAATATCCAAATCAGCAGTAGAACTAGAATAGATTACTGATTTAAGCATATTAATTGCTGTAATAGCATCTTCTATTTCCTTCTCTTTATTACCATCTAGAATATAATCAGATACAGTAGGCGCTGCTTCAAATCTCCTTTTCTCATTCTCTATAAGGTCTATAATATTAGAAGTGCTTCCAAATACAGTTCTAGTAAAATCCTGAAGATAATCATACACTGGACTAGTTTAAGTTTTAAGCACATCACTACGTAGTTGCAATACTGTTGCATTGTACGGGTTGGCTAGTACTTCACTATTTATTTTTTTAGCAGCATCCTGATATATCTTCTCCATGTTATTAATACGCTCTTCAGTGTACTTCATAACATTATCTGCATCTTCAGACTCATAATATTCTCCTATGGCATCAAAATAATCCAAAGTTTCATTAATAAGTTGTTTCTTGTATTCTTCAGAATTAATAACATCATGGATTTCCTTGTTTATG
Source organism: uncultured bacterium (assembly GCA_905215145.1). The sequence continues at coordinate 14,924 of CAJMOW010000005.1, forward strand.
TCTTCTAGGTTCTCTCCATTAACTTTCTCTAATGTTTCTATTAGTTTATCCATCAATGGATCAGGAAGTAAGTTACCACTAGCATCGACGTTTCTACTAATAATCCCATTAGCGAACATATTACCTAAAACAGTCATAACTGCTCGTTCGTTAGAGATTTTATCACCAAGAACACTAAGTAGTAAGTCTTTAGTCTCGGCATCCATAAATCCATAGCCTTGTGCCATTTGAATTACTCCTTGAACTCTTCCTAACACTTCTTGGTTGTACAGTTCAGTTTGTTGTAACCTAGCTTCAGCCTCTTCATCAGATTCGTTGTCCTTTCTGTCAAATACTTGTCTAGTAAACTTCTTATTAAGAACCCAGTCAATGTTACGGTCTACTCCAAATCTAGATTGGAGTTCTTGCTCAGTAACATCCTCCAGATTAAGTCTATCTATAGTAGCCTTTAAATCAATCATAGTTGAGAATACTTCCTTTCTAAATTTGTAATATTCATCAACTGAGATACTACCTTCTTGAAGCTTGTTAGAGAACTCTTTATTAACCTTCTTATATATACCATAAGCAGCATCTAGAGCTTCCATCTTATCTTGCTTCAGATATGCTTCGTATTTAGGTTTCAGAGATTCTATTTGTTCTTCTGATAAATCCTGGAAGTTCTGTTTAGTATCAAATTCAGCAAAATCCTTAAATGTAGCTGCGTAATACTGATGATTGGCTAAATTATCTATAGCAAACAACATTTGATCTGTATAATACTCAGAGAATGAACCGTCCAAGAATTTCTGCTTTTGAAGTTGTAAATCAGAATATTCTTGCTGCAGTCTTTGTAAATCAGCTTGATAAACTGACCCTTTCTTGTCTGTGTCATTTGTCTTATGCTCCAGATCTGCTATTTCGTTGCGTTTCTCAACTATTTTAGAAGTAAGGGTATTAAAATCTTGAAGCATTTTACCATTATAGCCATTAAGAATAGCCTTACCGAATTTCTGACCATCGGATACCTCAATGCTAGCTAAAGCCTTCATTCTAACATCACTCATTACCATTTTGTCTAATAGCTGTTCGTCGGATAGTCCCATACCTTCTTGGTTAATAACAGCATCTAGATGTTGAAAGTAGCTCTTAGTGAGATTGTACACTGCTTCATTTTGATTGTCTGCTCCACTAGTAGGAGATGTCCATACAGTACCTTCCTTAGTATCCTCAGTCTTAGTAGCAGATAGATTCTTGTTACCTAATTTACCCTTCTTCTTAAGATTATTAAGCTCTTCTATTAGTTCATTAGTACGCCCATTTCTGATTAGATATATAAGCTCTTGATTAGTTTGCTCATTAGTAGCTCTATGATTATTTACTATGTCTACACCATGGAATATAGCACCACCAATAGCTCCTCCGAAGAAACTCATTCCGTATCTTTCAAATGCATTCTCTCCAGCATTTAACTTATTCTTGCTCTCAGTAAAGCCCATCTCTTGAGCCCAATTAAATGTAGCTTTAGCCAAGTCAACTACAGCTTCTTCAGACATTTCCTCTAGACCTTCAGTAAGCATCTTCTGAGCAAACCCAGTAGTATGATTTCTAACATCAGACCAATAGTCGGAAGACTTCTTTTTAGCTGTATCAAAGAATTTAGCTAGCTTCTTAGGTTGTGGTATATTAGATTTAGCTAATGTCTGGAATCCCTTATTAACTTCCTCTGCAACCTCTTTAATTGCTTGTCTGTAAGCAGGTACAGAAGTTTTAAGCTCTGGGAAGAATATTTCGCCAAGACCAGTTCTATCAACTGCATACATACCCGCAACAGCACCCCATGCAATAGCAGCTGCTTCAGCTCTAGTAGCTCCTTGTTCAATGGCATCCTCAAAAGACTCTAGACCCTGCATCATTGCCATATAACCAAGTGCAGTATTTGCTGCCATTCTATTATTTCTCTTAAGAATGGTTTCAAACGCTTTAGCAGCCTTTAGCTGATTCATTTCTATGACACTGCCAGCTACGTTCTTATACTTCTCTGGATTCTTAAGTAATATTTCGGCAGCTTCTTCTCCTGCTTTGGCTAAAGCAGCTCTTTGTTTGGCTTCTGTTCCAAGTAATTTATGAATACCTTGGAATATAGTTCTCTGCTGTGCCCACTGCAAAGCTACATCCGTCACTAAATCAAAGAAGTTCTCAGTTGAAATTAAGTTCTGCTGAGAATATTCAGATTTAGAACCTTTAAATGTTCTGCCTATACCCTGTAATAAGTTGGCAGTAGGAGTGTCTTGATTTAATCCTATAGTGGATTTATAGATTGTAGGAAGAATATCCATTAATTGAGCACCAATCATGGCACCTCCATATACAGTATTAACGTAGGGAACAAATAGAGGAGCTATTGCAGCTACTGTCTTCATTACAGTACCAGTAACTGATTTATCAAGTCCGTCAGAATCGAAGAAATCATATTTATTAGCAGCCGAACCATCTACAGTAAATGAATCAAATGCCGATTTAAATTTACGTCCGTATGCTTCTCTTCCTCCTAGGGTCTCGTAGTAGTAAGTACCTTCATCGTTATATTTTAAGTCTCCCTTATTATGCTTAACAACTCTTCCAGTAAATGGATCTGTATGTTCTCCATCTTCATCCCACTGTGCAAGAACTAAAGGTTCACCTAATGACGCTAAGAAACCTACTGGATTACCAAATAGTATATTATCATTAGGTGTATATTCCTTATACTTCCCAGTTTTATAGTCGTATACCTTTTGAGTTTGAGCTAGTTCAGAGGCAGTCCATTCTCTATTGTCAGTCCTTCCTATTTGAGATACACCAGTCTTTAATCTATCTGGATTGAGTACTTTAGTTACATTAAAATTAATGTCCCTAACTTTACCATCCTCTGGTCTTAACTGAGAATAAGGATCCCAATCAGCATCATCCATAATACTTTCCTCAAACTCATCATTAGCAAACTTTTGATAAGTTTGAGCGGCAGCATCATACACTTTATTAAAGGATACTTCATCAAACTTACCTTCATCATCCTTAAATTTATCTTGGACATATTTACTATTCTTATAGGTATTTCTATCTAATAATCCAGTATTGTCGGCAGTTAATCCTACATCTCTAAAATTTCCAGGAGTAAACGAAGGATTATCTATCTGCGCTATGAACCAATCATTAGGTTTCTTTACGTTATTCATATTTAGTCTAATTTAGATGTACTAGCTCCAGTAAATGTTGATAACTTCTTAGCTTGAGCAGCTTTACCTTTTATAATTCTCATATCTCCCCAATCCGCAGGAATTGTTGGATCTTCACCTGCTACATTAAGAGCTAAACCAGCACTTTCAAGTATAGGCATGTAAGCTACAGTTCTAAACAGTTCACTTTCTGGAGTAATACCTAACTTACCTTTAAACAAATTCTTAATATTATCAGGGTCTACTTCAGGCATACTTCTGATATTAGTCATATACCCTTCCCCTGCTTTATCTACATCAATTACTCCACTCTTTCCACCAATCCAGCTATCACTACCTCCAGCTATTACATTAGTCATTAGGAATGGTCGGAACTTAGAAGGATTCCATATAAGTTCCCCATCTTTATTTTGATACATATAATCTCCTAAATTGTGAGTATTCAATATCTGTGATAGCTCAACGGCAGTTATATTATTGCCTCGCTCCTTGATTTCTTTCTGAGCCTCTATAAATTCCGGCATTAATTCAAAATCTGGGACAATCTTACCATTAGCATCATATGTGTATGGTAGTATAGCCCTAGCTAATTGTGTGCCATCATATAGTACCTGCCCAAGATTGGAAGAATCTACTCTCTGATTTCCTAGAGAAATAGAAGTAGTATCAACTATACCTCCAATTCCTGAATTTAATAAAGATTGTAATGACCCTTGCGGAACTACGTCACCTTTCTGGTCTAATGGCATCCCATAAATAACTGCATCAGTATGCATTTGATATCCTTGACCCGGATTTACTATGTAAGTGGATTCTACTCCATTCTCTCCAGCATAATAAGACATTATGGGTTTCATACTCAAAGTCTTCTTATTACCATTACTATCGGTATTAGCTCCAGTGGTAGCAGCTTTATCAAAATCAATTCCAATTTCACTAGTATTGTCAATTCCAGATGCAACCATATCAGCCACTAATTTATAAGCACCTTTATTAGGGTCTAATCCGGCTAATGCAGCTTTACCTCTTAATAATGCCTTAGCATTAGTAGGCATTACAGAGATTAAATAATTTAAAGCAGTTACAGCTTTCCTAGATTGATCTGTATTCTTCTCTGTGATTTTATAAACACCATCTTCTCCAGCAGCTAATAATTCATCAATACCGTCTTTTATATCCTGGCCTTTCTTGGTTCTAAAGAATTCTTTTGAAGTACTATCCTTTCCAATTTTACTAATAAGTTCCCAAATAGTCTTATTAATACTCTCCATACTAACACCATTAGCTATAGTAGTAGATATGTTATTAGCAAATGGGACATTATTAGCTCTCAGTTCAGCTAAATCTGCATTAGTAAGTACTCTATCACCTCTTTCTAAAGTAGATTTTAATTCCGGACCATCTTCTCCCATCACATAGTATCTACCATCTGTACTTACTGCCATTTCACCATAGGAACCATTCTTCTTAGATTCTTCTATAGCCATCTTCCACTGCTCCTTACCCTCTCTAAGTCTAGCCATTAACTGTAGTGTACGTCTATAAGCAGTTGCAGTAGAATTTGGATCTAACGGATTATTCCTATTAGCAAACAAATTACTTACTTCGGAAGCCACAGCATCTACGTCACTAATGAGGCCTTCTTTGTATAGAGCTTGTAATAGGCTCTTATCTATACCTTCTGCCTTATCTTTAGTACTCTCTACATTATTAGAGCCTTCTGTATATGGAGCACTAGGCATTGGTTGTGGAACATTAGTGTAGCCAACGAAGGCGGGAATACCCCCGCCTTGTAGCTTCTTAACTTTATTAATTATTTCCATGACATTCCTTTCTTAATCAGCTCAGCAGTTAAAGAAGACATATGCTTAATTAAATCTGCTTGTTGCTTTTTAGATTCGTTAATATTCTTATGGAGTTGTTTATTATCTTCTAGCATTCTCTTATTGAAGTCTCTTGCTCTTTGCATTATTATTCTATCAGCTGAATTCATTTTAGCTCCAGACTTATTAAAAGGTATTTTAGCTTGAACTGGATTTACTTTCTCAAATAACCAAGGCATCTGAGTCAGTTTCTTTCTTTGAGCTAACATTTCCTGGTTCTGAGCATCGACTAATTGATAATAATCATTCATAGCAGCTTTCATTCCCTCTTGATCATTGTTCTTTTGAGCTTCAAGGTACCTATCTTGTAATGCTTGTAATTGAGGTCTATATTTAGTAGCACTAGCTAGTCTAGCCTGCTCTAAATCGAACTGCTTGCCAGCTGCCCTATTCTGTCTAAATCTTCCTTCAATGCCTGCTAAGTAAGGAGAAATTACTCTTTCATAGTTATTAGTAATTCTAGCAGAATCAATTTGTTTCTTAGCTGCATCAATTTGTAACATTGAAGCTCTGTTTCTATTGGCAACATCAGTTCTTCTAGCCTTAGCAGCGTCGGATTCTTGTTGTGCTAATGTTCTAGTTCTATTAAACATATCTGCATCCGCCATATCTCCTTGGAATCTCATCTGGGCAGCTCTGTTACCAGCTTCTAACTCTCCAGCTAACTGTAAGGAGCCATCGGAAGTTCTAGGTCTAGCAGCTAACGAGGTGAGATTAGAAGCCTGCTTATCAGCTGATACTTTAGCAAGATAGTTACCAGTAATAGGTACTACATTCTCATAGGTATCTACTAATAGTGGCTTTAATCCTTCTTTATATTTGTCTGCGGCTCTACGATTAGCTCTTAATCCTCCAACCATTCTACCTAAAGCAATAATATCTTCTGGTAGTGTTCTTAAACCAGACAGTACATTAGTAACTGCTTTACCCTTAGTATTTAATTTATAACTACCTGAATTATTTGTAGTTTTAATATCTTGAGGGGTGGCTTCTACGTCAGGAACTGTTTCGTCTAATAACCCTGTAGTTGCAATTGGAGTATTAGGAATATTAAATCCTTTACCATCAGTAATACCAGCCATCTTTAGTTTAGGCATAAAATTTACCATACCTTGATTTAAATTCTTAATAACATCTATATCATCGGGAACTAAAGATCTCAATACATCCATTCCCTCCTTAGTAGTAGCTGCCGTACCTAAATGTCTTAAGAACGTTTGATCTCCCTTAAGTCCATCTGCTGTCCACTGAGTTCCCTTGTCTGAACTGCCACCTCTACCAGTAATACGTCCTCTTCTTACTAAATCAGACATAGTGTCTTGATTAACAGAAGTAAGATTATTAAATGTAGTTTGATAAGCAGCTGCATTAGGATCATATGTAAGAGATATGTCACCAGGTTTAGAGGTACCAAATCCTAATTTAGCATAATCTCCCTGCATATTATTATACTTACTAGCATTAGCAGGAGTTATATTACCTAGAGTATTTTTAAGTCCTAAACTATTAAGTATATCATTATTCCAACTTAAATCATCTGCGGACCTAACGTTACGACGTTGTATTGGAGCAGCAGGAGATTGAAATTTAGGAATTACCAATCCACCATCTGCCTTCTTGGTAACTCTATCATCCTTAGATTTCTTTTTAGTCTTAGGCTTAGTCTGCTTCTTAGGAAGTTCCCTCTTAATATGAGCAGTGCTACGTTTAGGAGGGTTAACAAGCTCCCATAAATATCTGGCATTCTTATCTGTAATAGTACTAGGATTAACAGTAATTTCAGTTGGAGTTGGTGGAGTATATATACTTCTTCTAGGAGTCACATCTTCATATCCAAAATCCTTCTTATTCTTAATTAATTCATCCCATACTTTATTATACTCGCGTTCAGGTATAGGTTGAAATATGTCTCTATAAGCATTCTCCTTACTAGTTCTAGCAGCTCCAGCTAACGGTCGTTTGGGAACTGGTTGATTAACAGCCCATGAAGCTAATGCCTCGTTCTTAGCTCTCTGAGTTTCTTTAGACACAGCTTGTCTACTAAGTCTGTCATTCTTAGCCACTTCTCTAGTTCTTGCAATATTTGTAGCAGCTCTAGAAGGCTTAAATTTAGAGTCGTCTACATCTGCCCTTTTACTAGCATCAGCCACAGCTTTCTCCTTGGTGTGTCTAATATAACCTTGTAATTCAGCATTCTCTTTAGTATATTCATTTCTCTTCCCAGTCGGAACCAAAGCAGTAGATTTAGCGTTAGAAGGTCTAGAGCTAGAAGGCTTAGTTTCAGTAGGACTATTAGCATTTAACTTCCTGTATTTATAGGCATTATACCACTGAGGCACCTTTTCAAATCTAGGTATAGATGGGAAGCTTCTTTGCATATTTCCTGCAATCTGCTTCTCAGATGTAGAATATACTAATGGAACTTCTATCTCTCCTTTGGAAGTCATGACTTTCTTAGTTTTATTAAAATCATAGTCATGTCTTATGATAGAGTTAGTTCCCATTCTCCAATTAGCCTTCTTAGAAATGTTAAGATCATCATCCTTTAGCAATAACTGAAGAGCTGCATTTTGATCTGCTAATTTCTTATGACTTACAATTTCATTATACTGATTAGCAGTTAACTTCTTCTCTCCCTTATTAGTAGTTATTTGATAGTCTCCAGTCTTAGCAGCATTCTTAAGGTTGCGTGACTGTATTCCTCTTTTAATTCCTCTACCTCCACCTATTGCAATTTTAATAACTTCTGCAATGTTTCTATAATCATCTACTGTTAAGTCTTTAGGAGTACTTATTGCCTTTTGTAAAGATTGTATACCAGCTGTGCCGTAATTTCCAGCAGTAGCAATTGAAAGTAATCTAGGTGCCCACTTTACCACATTTTTAAGAACTCTACTGCCTTTAGCAGCTGCACCTAATCCTGGAATAAATCCTACTAAATCCAAGCCTATATTGCCAGCTAAACGTCCCCAATCACCTGAATCTAGTCCATCATCAGCAATATCAGCTCCAAAATTAGCTAAGGTTCCTGCAATTCCTACTCCTCCTAATCCAGGAATCATAGATGCTATATCAGCTCCAATGGCTCCTAGTCTAGCTATATCAACTCCGGTAAATCCAGTTTCAGCTGGCTTACGTTCTCTAGCTGCTTTTTGCTCTGGTGTTAAATTAGCAGCAGAGGGCTTAGTTTCGGCAGCTTTCTTAGCAGCCTCCTCTTCCTCTATTCTTTTAAACTTAGATAGTACAGCCTGACGATCTCTCTCATACATTTCTTCATTAGCACGCTTGTTTAAGGCATTCCAATCAATTACATTACCTTGCTGTGCTTTTAAAATCCCACCTTCTGCTTTATATTTGGGAGAATTAGCTATATTATATAGATATTCAACACGATCTTTACCAGTCTGAGTAGTAAGAGCTTCTACCCATCTAAGTTGTCTAGTTTTAGGGTTGTAAACTCTAATAAGTCCTGTGCTCGGATTATAGCTATTAGGAATTACATATTCTCCTGAACCTAACTGCTCCAAAGCTTTACCTTTTATATCTGGATCGTTAGCATTACGTTCAGCAGCTCTTATGTAATAATCTAAGTCATTAGCTAACCTTTGAGCTGCTGTAGTTCCTGGGACTGTTTTACCAATATTTACAGAGTCATAATATCCAGAACCATCTTCTCTATGAAGAGGAACAGTTTGTGTACTTTTATTAGGATTTAAATCATAGGCACTAAAACTTAAAGACCATGGATTGTCATATCTGGATTTATACACACCTTCGAAATCATATGGAATTACTTCAGGCAGAGTAGAAATTGTGTTATAGTTTCCTATATTGGAAGCTCCTAACTGTCTTATACGTTCCTCTTCAGCAGCTTTAGCATCAGCATGTGATTTCTCTTCTTGAGCAGTATTCCTAGCGTCTACTTCTTTCTGAGAAGCTTCATCTAGTGCTCTTTGTTTATTATCAATATAAGCTTGAATTGCCTCATCAGTATATCCTTTCTGTCTAGCCTCAGCTTCCCATTGCTTTCTCAAACCGCCTCTTACATCGACTGTAGCAGTTTGCTCTTCTTGTGACCTTAACCACCTATCTAGACCTCCACCGCCCAGTTCTGCAAATGCATTGTAGTCATTGTTGTCTAAAGTTCCATTATTAATAGCCTCTACAAAGCGTTTAGATCTATTGAGAATTTCATCAGCACCAATAGTACCTTCTAGATCATAACCACTCAACATTTCTGGAGTTATACCACCAGCTATGTCTGCCATTAATTTCAATCTATCTTCCTCGCTTCTACGATTAAAGAAATTATCATTATCTATGTCATTGCCTCCGTACCATCTCCTAGATACTTCTCCAGTGAAGTACTTATTAAAATCAAACTTCTCTTTCTTAGGAGTTGCTACTGTAGGCTTCTTATATGTATTCATGCTTTTAATATAGCTTAGAACGTAATCTCCAGCTCTATTATTAGCATTATTATCGGTATTCTTCTCTCCTCCCAGGAAATTCTTATCAAATTGTCCTGTACTACTTAATGACTTATCAGAAACGTTGAATGTACCGTCTCCATTTAATGTAACAGTTCCGTTCTTGATTCCGTCAATAAGTCTAGAAGTGGCTGTTCTGAATGCATCAGCCTTCTTTCCAGAAAGGTTGTTATTTGTAATGTAAGTATCTACATTTCTATATAATCCAGATATTAGATCTGATTTATTGTACTTACCTACATCTTTCCATTCAAATAATTCTGGTTCTTCTGGAGATTTACCGCCACTGTTATACTTTCTAATTACTTGTGACATACTTATATAAACTAAGAAAGGAACATATACTTAATTATATATGCTCCTTTCTAACTTTGTAAATGATTATCTAACTCTTCTAAGTTTAGAACCATTTCTAGCGAATGTTGGTTCCTCTTGAGGAGCTTCTCCAGGCCCCATTCCGCCTTGCATTGCTTGAACTAGTGCTTGACATACAGCCATTGCAGCTTCACAATTCTGTGTCTGTACAGCTTGAGCTGCTACTTGAAGAATCTGTTGCATTGGGTCTTGAGCTCCACCTTCTGGTGCTCCACCTTCTACCGGTGCTCCTTCTGCTGGTGCGGCTGCTGGTGCATCTTGAGGTGCAGGAGCTGGGCCACCTTGTTGCATAAATTTAATTGATTTACTTTGAATTCTCATGTTAAATTACTGTTTAACGTTAAACCTTAACTGTCCTACAAAGGTAGTTATAGTTAATGGAACTAACAAGTTAATCTTCTGTTTCTGTATCATGCAGCTCGGAGAAGCTCCACAGATACTTATCTTCATTCTTCTTACCATAATAAGGCAATTTATGGTTACAAACTCTGCTTATTTTAGTGCTATCAAATCCTGCTTCACGTTCAGCCTGACATCCAGATTCCCAGATCTTAACCAATTCATAATCTAAAGTGTATTGGTATACAGTTTTAGATCTAGGATTATCCTTACCAAATTTACGTACCCTAACAGGTTCTTTGTAACTAACAGCAGGTATAGACTCTATAGAGAATCCGTATTTCCACTGATAACCTCCAGCAGACTTTTGCTTACCTCTACAAACTGCTATAATTCCTGAAGAATCTGCGCCAGTAACTTCAGAGGCTTGGGCGGCACTATCATAAGTATCTATATAGTTCCCATCCAATGAATATTGAGATACTATTCTAGCTCTAGATGCTTTTAATTTAGCTTTATGAACTTCATTCAGTTTAGTACCATATGAGGGATGATTTTTACCCCTAAGAGAATGTCCTCCTATAGTGCTATTATAACCGTTATTATATGAATCATACAGTCCTATATAATATATTTCTAATGCATCTAATTTATCTGTTAAAGCCTTCTCCGTGTCAGCTGATGCGGTGTTTAATATTTCATATTCAAAGGAATCCCATCCATATTTACGAATTGCTCTGTAAAATGGCTTGTCATAATCTTTATGATTCCCATTAAAGGCATTATTTCTATGTTCATATTTCCTTCTAGTCTCATTAACAGTCTGTCCTATATAACATTTACCACTAGGAGACGTATATTTATATATTACGCCAGTCATTACATTTACTCTTTATCAAGCGACACATATTCAGGTTCACGTTGGTCTTGTTGCTTTAAATATTCAAACATCTTCTTACCAAGTGCCTTATAATCTTTATCTGACTTACTTTTACTAGCTCTTTTAGCCATCCGAATCAGAGTCTTAGTGTTCTTTCTACTGAAGATTCTCTCTCCTCCTTCTAGTTCCATTTGAGTAGAACCATCAGGAGCGATTACTTTCATAGTAGGTACTTCATCATCATCTTCTATATCAAGTTCGTCCCCCTCACTTATTCCAGAGCCTTGATTAACTTCTAGTACTAATAGTACATTATCCTCTTCAGCTATAGTGTCATCGTTTGGGTTGCCCTGATATATTGAGATCACTTCTAAATCCTCATCTATAAAGATAATGTCAAGAGGAATATCAGTATCTTTCATCCAAAATCCTACAGTCTGAGGTTCATCGTAAACAAACAGCATACCCTCATCTTCAGCTAAGGACTTTCTGCCTTGTAATCCCTTAATTTTATCTTCTTCTGATTCGGCTACTTTAACATTATATGTTCTATCACCTATCTCTATTCTCATTTGTTACCAATGTTTAGTGAGTCTAAATCCAAACTTGCAAAGTATAGTGCTCTATTTCCGTAGTCTATAATAGACAAAGTTCTCTCAAAGAAATCAGAGCCTATAATGCCTATAATATTATATCCCTCTATTTGAAGCTGCCTTCTTACTGATGATAAATCAGATTCCATAAATATTACATCTCCTATAGATAGTTCGCCTATAACTACATCTACTGTCATTTCCTCAGTAGAACCACCTATTCCATGATATTGTACATCTACTGTATGACTAAATACAAACAGTTCTTGGTGTGTTCTATAATAATCTGAATCTATAAGTGATGTGTTAGCACCAGTATCTATTATAAAATAAGCAGTTTGATTACCTACTTGGCTCTTAACTACAGGTATGTTACAAGCTTCTGTATATTTATTCTCAAAATATAGTAAAGATTCTGTATTAGTAGGTCTATTATTACACCCCACAGCTAAGAAGAGCATGATAATTAATAAAGCAATTCTTCTCATTGAATTTCTTTTAATATTCCGGTATTGTCGATAGTATTATTAAGTATCTCATGTACTAACAACTTACCTGCCTCAATAGCGGACTCATCATCGCCCTTCTTCATTAGCTCTTCAAGCTTATTAGTTACATCTAGGTTAAATATAATCTCATTACGTTCAATCTCTGCATGTTGTACTAACTCGCCACCATCTTCCTTACTAACTACTGGTATGCCTTTATTAGTTACATCTTTAAATTCTGGATTTACATCTTCTAAATGATGCTTATTCTTGTGTAATGCTCCCTCCGGAATTACATTAACTTTACCACCAGATTTAAATTCTGGAACAGAGGCTTTAGTTTTATTAAGGATAGAGTTAGCCCATTGTAATTCTTTATCCAAAATCTTTATTCCGTTTCTACCTATAGCCATACTTCTATATCCGCCATTTAAAGCTATCTGATTTCTAAGTCCTATGCCACTGTAGTTAGATGCTGCAAATGCGTCTTGTGCTTCTTCATTAATATCGGCAACTAAATTCTGCTGTCTCTTAGCTTCAGATATTTGAGCATTGGCTTTCTTTCTGGCTCTATTACTAAATAATCCATACTTCTTACCACTCTTAGTAAGAGCATCGTCTACCTTAGCTAAAGACCCTCCGTAAGCAGAACCTTGCTGTTCCCAAGTCTCATTATCTTTATTAATAGTATTAGCTCTTTTACCAAAGGCACTATTTATAATGCCCAATCCGGTTAAATTACCTAATGTAGAACTAAATATAGAATCTTGAGTTGTCATTCCATCAGTACCACCAGTAATGGCATTAATTCCATCTGATACTAAACCTCCAACTTTCATTGCTCCTCCTATCACAGGATTAATTTGCATAGCCATGTTAGCAGCAGCGTCATATGCATTATCTATACCTCTAGTAATAGATCCTTTAGGACCTTGATAAGCATTATTCTCAGGCATAAATGATCTTACTACGTCAGCTACTTGACTAGCAACATTTACGGTACTACCTATATTGGACTTATTAAAGATGCCATTTCTAGATCTTCCTCCAGAAGGATTTAACGTATTAATAGGAGGCATCGGTGGTAATGGACTGAAACTAGAACCTCCATTCTGTATAGGAGCAAGCAAACCTGCCTGCCCCTTCAGAATTCTTCTTTTATAAGTGTTATGCATAGCTTATTGTAAATAATGTCTTTAATGCAGTAATTATAGCCAGCTCTTCACCAGTATATCTAACTCTAATCTTAATGTACTTATCTCTTAACCTAGTTTCTTTCCTACCACTCCACCAATCAGATACATCTATATCATCTATATTATATCCTAATGTTCTTAAATCACTAGGCATAAAATTCTCAACTGGTGTACTTTCAGAAATATCAAAACCTTTAAGGTCATTAGGTATTGGAGAATTACCTACAGATATAGGAACCTTATTAATTACTTCTCCATTTACATTAGATTTATTCCAAGTTGGCTCATTCTTCTGCACAAAGGTAATAGAATTAATCTGTACATCCCAAACATCTTCCTGATAATTCATATTACCTCTTAGACGTCCAGCTGTAGGGTCTTTAATATCTACTGCTTTAGCATGAGTCCATACTCTAAATTCATTTAACTTCTCATTGTATACTATTTCAGTTCCAGATAAGTTAACATAATCTTTATTAGGGGCAGTTTTCAATCTATAGTAATCCTCTACTTCATTAAAAGTATCTACTCTAGCATAATACAGAGGGAACATAGTAGATTTATCCATAGCTCCTGTTGCTATTCCATTTCTAGATATAGGTCTTTGGGAACCTCTTAAATTTAAGAAATTTCTATTATATAAGATGTCAGAGCCATTATATTGATAAAAGTCTTTAGTAGCTTCTTGTCTTATATACATATTCTTCTTATCGTCATGGAAGTCGTAAACCTCACCTACAATTTCATAATGGAATGAATCTGGTTTAGCTTTATTACTAATAATATGCAAATTATTAAATATCTTATGAACTGATGGATTGTCAACTACTACAAATTCATACTCAAACGGATGTTGTTTACCGTACCAGAAACAGGGTTTAATTGGATCTTTTATATCTATGATTCCTGCCTGACCATGTTTCCAGAAGTCCGTAGTAAGATTCAAGCCGTCATTCACTCCGTTCTCTAGAATTTCTTTAGTAGTAATAGCAATACTAGATTGATATAATCCTAAATTATATGATAGATAATCTTTCCATCCAGTTAAATATTCATTAATATCTGTGGGAACTGTTCCAGACTTGTATCTAGCGGTAATATCACATTGAATATTTAATTGAACTACAGGATACTTCCAATCTGGTTCAGAAAGCATTACTAAGTGATTACCTCCTCTAATGTCGAAATGCTTGTAAAATCCAAAATTGTCTCTAACGATACTAAAAGTCTTCTCATAAGTAACTCCAGTTTTATCATCGTTAGGAACAGCTCTATTTACTAAATCTAATTCCGTAGATTTCAACCCGCCATAAGTACCCCATTCATCAATAACAACGTTAGATAGAATAACTCCATCTTGTGATGTAGAACCTTTCTGGGAAGAACCCAATTTACTTATCCATTTAGAAGTATCCCTATCGAAGCTAAAATATACATTATCAATATTCTCTGAGTAAGACGGAACCCAAGAATAGAATGTAATCCATTTACCTAAAACCTCATTATAACATATATTCCAAACTTTCTCTTCAAATCCGTATAGATTATCATAGAATGTGAACATTACGTCTTGCTTGAATCTATTATAATGACTCTTAACATTCCTAACTCCTATTATTGGAGTCAGCTCACGCTCAGTTAGACTAATGTTCTCATTCAGAAATTCCTGTATCTTAAAATCTGAAATAACTTCAAACTGTTTGCCGTTGGTTCTCCATATCTTTCTTCCTACTGTATCCACTCCATAGACGTAATAGGGAGTCTTGATGACACTTTCTGACCATTGAGTACCGAATGTATCTGACAACATCATTGGATTCTCTGGCAGCACGTTAGAAGTGTTTATGAAGACATTTCCACCCGAACCTTCTCCAGCAACTGCACGTTCATTGACTGGAATAAGAGCTACTCCATGTTCAAATATGCAAAGTAGATTACCGAACCATTCAACCATCTTCATTAATCCTCCATAAATTCTAGGATAATCCCTATAATGAGTAAACTGGAATACTCTAAGTCCATTCTTGAAAGCATCATTAATAGCTAAATCAGAGTACAATATCCTAGTATCAAATCTATTCTTTATATAAGGCACTTCAGGTAATGTGTATGAGACTTTCTCTCCAACTGTACTTGCAAACCCTTCATTTACTACAGACGATTCTGGAATTTTATAATTACCATCTGTACTCATTTCTTGTAAGGGGTAGAATCCTCTTTTAAGTCCAGTAAGTCCTTCCTCACTCGGATAACTATAATCAAGAGACCTTATAGATAGA
This sequence comes from uncultured bacterium, assembly GCA_905215145.1. The sequence continues at coordinate 30,644 of CAJMOW010000005.1, forward strand.
TTTCTGGAAGTATAGTATTTAACGGTAATCCAACTTCCAAGTCTAATTGCATTAACGTCTCCTCTGTTTATCTTCTCATTCTTCTCTTTATTCTCATTATCATAGTTATCTTTCCAAGTATTATCGTCTACTATCTCATCATTTATAGGAGCTGACGGGTCTTGGAAGTTTCTATTAAGTCTATGAGTATAGTTGCATATATAACAATCTCCTCTATAATAAGTCTTAACATAGCCAGAAACATCTCCTACTGTAGTTAATTCATACTTACTGATTACATCCTCTATACTGACTCTATCTCCTATAGCATAATAAGGAGATGTATCATCATATCTAGTAGTGAAATATTGTTTATATGCTGACGTACCATATCCCGGAGTATATATGTTTATTATATTACCTATGGTAGTATTTCCTATGATTCCGAGATACGGAGAGTAAATACCTCTTACTAAATTAGAAGCCTCTTTAGTCTTATTGTCTGATTTAATATACCTAAATCTAAAAGCTTCTTCAGCCTCTCCTGCTCTACCTCTAAATAAAGTATCTTCAATAGCAATTAATGGCACATTGTCACCAACTCCCACTATTTTAGCATTTACTAAGTTATCATCTGAGTTAGCCTTATATCCTGGTACGAAGTAGTTTCTCTCATTATATACATCAATATCAAGATACTTAGATGTAGGCTGCACTCTAGAGTTCTTAGTAAGATATTGTGTTCCAGTGAATAATGAATTAAAATATCCCTGATTGGTGGAGTATTCTGGACATATTGCTGCTCTAGCTCCTAACTCCGACGAGTTTGAATCAATGCTCATTAATCTTTCAGAATAATTCTGATTTAGGATTCTATCATCATCCAAGAACCTTTCAATTTTATATTCTTGAGCAGTTGGTATTGCTGGTACTTCAGAATTTATGTCTCTAGGTAATACATATGCTTGTGCTAAAATTGTAGGAATTCTCTTCTGTCTTACTATAAAGAATCCTTTAACTTTATCTTTCAAGTATTCTGCAACCTCTGTAGGAATGAATACTCCAATTCCACATACTGTAAAGTCTCCTGAATCTGGAGTATAATCTATTTTAATAACACCCTTAGCATTCTCATAATTCTGTGAATCTTCTATCTCGTAAGTTTCTTCATCAACTGCTATATATGTTCGTTTACCCTCACTATCAAACAAGTCGGTAAGCCCATCTAGAGTATATCCATCAACTCCAAATAAATTATCTCTGGTTGGAATTTTATTCTTACCTCTGATATTGTATGCTGGAGATAGAGTTCCGTCAGTCATTACCCATACTATAGCAAGTCTATAAAACTCTTCATTCCAATATCCAACATAATTATAGATGTTCTTAGTATTATAATACTCTCCAGGGGTATTCGAAACACTTATGTCTGTGTAGGTATTATCTACATATCCTATAAGATCCTCAGATTTCTTCACATCAATATATGGGAGAATTCTTAAGCTTATATCAGTTAAATCCTGATACATTTGATCTGGCTTATTAAAGTTACCCAAGAACAGCATGTTCTGACATACTGCCTGGGCTTTAACTTTATCAGCAATCAAATATTGCATATTTATATCTGATATAGGAATCTCAACTGCATTTTCATCTCCAGTAATGATTATATTACATATACCATTTCTTACTGGATATTTCTTCTCTATTTTAAATGCAGTTACAACTCTATTCTGGCTAACATCTGATGTGCTTCTAGTATAGTAAACTTTTAAATAATCATAACTTCCATCAATGTCTGACACTAAGAAGTTGATAGATTTATGACTATTTTGATCAATAAATCCTCCATTGATAGAGAATGGATCACCATCATTTCCTATAAAGCATGATATAATACCTGATTCTGCTACGAAATCAGTTTCGTTATCATCAGCATCTGCATATTTAAAGTATAATACATAGTTTCCTACACTTAAATTTCCATGATGTAAAACTCCATTGAATGTTAATGAGGGAATTGTATTAACTCTTTTATAAAGAGATGTATCTAAATCGAATTGATTCTCGTCATATAGATTAGTGTCGTTATTTCCGATTCTATCTACTACTTCATAAGTATTATTTTGAAGTACAGAGAATCTAGTGTTTATTAATCTTGGTATGTTTCTATTGTCATTAATAATAAGGTTAACTGAGCCATCGTAGGAAGACTGAGTAACTATATCTACAGGATTATTTAAACTAAATCCTAATAACTCTGTATCTAAGTCTATTATACTTCCAGCCTCAATGACCTCATCGCTATTAAAGCCTACATCGCCTGGATGTCTACCCTCATTATCTATATCCTCAGACAGTCTAAAGTTGCGCAATGGATTGTATTCATATACAATCTTACCTTCAGGCTTTATCTGGCTTAGGTAATAAGATATGCTTAGGGTTTGGAAGTTTAAATTGCTAATTGTAAAACTGCCCTCGGATAATTGTACCATTACTCGTATACGCTTAATTTACCCCAATTGGTTCCTACTGCTTTACTATCTTTAAATTCTATATCTGTTACTGGCAAGCCGTCGAAATACCAAGTAGCGTCTCCACTTGCGACTATCTCGAACTGTTTAGTTACTTTAGTAACTTGTTTAACCATGAGAGTACCGTCTTGTACTTTTAGGTTTCTAACTACATTTGCCCCAGAGGATACAGTTGCCAATTTAACATCTTTGTTCTCTTCTGCATAGTATATAGCACCTGATATGAATGGTTTATCATTATAGTCAAGAGGTACAACTGTATTATCATACAATACTGCAACAGTTCCGAATGTACTGCCATCTGCTACTCCAACAGCTGCATTATATACATCCTCCATTCCTGGAGCTTCTACTGTAACTTCAACTGGGATGTTAAAATCTTCATTATCTACATGGTTAAATGTTGCTAGCTTAACTATTTCTGTAACATCTTCCTCCTTAACCTGTTCTTCTCCGCTAATGATGGCATCCACCTGTTCTAGCACCTTATTAACTTGTTCCTTAATAGAGTCGCTAGTATATATAAAGGAACCGTCCTCTGAAATTAAAATCTCGTCACCATATGTAGAGGAACAAGTAAGATTACCTTCCACTGAAGCATCATACTCAGCGTTGTATGCATAGTGTTTCTTATTCAAAGAGAAGAATGTATGAGCTACTGCTGTCCCCTTTTGAATAAGTACATTTTTAAATGTTCTGTACACTATTTCAGTCATTTCCAAGGTAGGATATGAGGAATTACCATAACAGAAGTCTTCTACCCATACATAATCGTTACCATCGTACCATAGCAATATTTGGTTAGAGCGCCCTCCTAAGAATTTATCACTTTTACTCTTTATATGTTCATAGGTGTTAGAGCTATCATCAAATACGTTAGAATGATTGTATGCTCCTGGATTTCCGACAATTACACATATAGGTCTTTCAGTAATAACCTTTTGAATAACCTCTTTTACTTTATCTCTAAAATCTCTAACATGTAAATCGTCCTTCTCCTTTATCTGCCATACACCAGTATCTCCCATTCCTCCATAGTAATTGGGTCTACTCTTGGCATTAGTAGAATCTCTCCAGAAATAGTCTATTATTTCTCTCTCAACACGACCTCTATCCCTGGTTCTAAATCCAATTTCTTTAGTATTAATAAGTCTTCCATCTAAATCCTCTACCGGATTAAATCCAAATACGTCTGGAATAGTATCTTTAGTAATAAACGGTACATATGGGTTTGTTAGAGTTATAGATGTACTAACTGTATTAGTGTATAGTCTAGATAAAGTAATCACAGTTAACCTTAGTCTATTAGTAGTATCATCCCAAGCGAATTTAAATTGTTGTCCTATAAGGTTGTTACTAGCATCGAAGAATTTACTATCGTCAACATCATCCTTAGACTCATCCCAGGTAGAAGTTTTATCTATTTGGAATTTATACTCCTTATATCCATTAATATTGCCTGGTTTGGCGGTACCTATTAGAGTAATTTCAGGAAGTGTCATTTTAGGCTTAGTTTCTTCATTATCTCTAGATACCTCTATTTCTGTTTCAATACTAGCTTCATTTACTTTAAATGGATACTTTTCAGCTCCTTCAAGTTCATGCACTGGATTTACTGAATATACAAATTCAGTTTTAGAGTTCTTATAAGTGTTATATTCTTTAGCTTCATTAGTCATATAAGACTCGTCGCTAATAATAGGAGCACTAGGAAGTCTACTTAGTAATTTAAGTGCATCCTCTATATTAAATACTAACTTGTTAAGAGTATCTACATCTAAATTAGCAAAGTCATCTACGAATGATTCATCGGTTCTAAAATACTGGGCATTATATAGAGTAGTTGTAAACATCCATCTATATCCTACTGTAGTGTAGTAGTCTTTATTGTCAGTATTTAATTTATAAGCTATTCTAACTAGATACAGTCTTCTTGGTTGTAAAACTCCAAAATTAAAAGTTTCGGTAAATGAACCATTGTAACTTCTTCTTCTTGGAGCTGTATATGTCATTACCTTTGAAGCGGTGAATATATCATAAAATTCAAATATTACAGATTCTATAGCTGTACCATGTCTAGGATAAGCTTCAAGCCCCCAAGTAAGTGTCATAGAATCTGGATTACAATAATATCTCCAAACTTTCATACTTATATCACCACTACCTAGCTTTGCTAAGTTAATAGACCCATTAATTTCTAATCCAGGTAACTTAGTATACTCCATACACGGAATAGCACTATACACTAAAGTATCATTCTCTACGTCCTCCTTTATTGACAAATTGAGTTGTCCTCTAACCTTTCTGTCATATAAACCAGTATTTAAGTCGTATATAGGCCATGATTTGTCAGAAGCAGGATTTGTATGAAATGGCAATGTATAAGTAGCTTTGCTAGAATCCCTGGAAGTACTAAACTGAGTCCCTAGAATAACATTGCTGGGAGAATATTCAGAAGAGTTACCGTAATAGGAATTATAAGATGTATTTACATCAGCAATGTTTGTAACTATGCTACTGTCAGGAGAACCATAAATTCCGTCTGGACAATTGTATTTATACTCCACTTCAAAGATAACAGCCGCATTTTTAGCCGGAACAGTTACCTCTATATCATCATAACTTACATCTGCATCTGTGGTATTTCTATATCCGAATGTAGAAACTCCTATAGAGTCTATAACATTTAAACTAGCTACTAAGTATAAATTTCCAAATACCTTATTATTATAGGTATTTACTGCATGCTTCTTTCTAAATTCGTCTACATCTGTACTTTCAGAATTACTCATAGTCTGAATAAAGTATCCAGAATTAAACTTCAATATTGGAGATGCTGATGCATCAAATGTTATAACTTTGTTATTAGCATCAAATCGTTTTAATTGGCTAGTAATGTCTCTAAGATTATTATTAGAGTCTAATACTGCTACAGACAGAGTTAGTAGTTTATTCTTCGGAGATGTTGCCTTACTTCCGGACGCATTTAAGAAATTTGATATAAATAGCTTTAAGCTATTAACATTTGCAGAGTCTAGAAGTATAGTAAACTTATCTCCAGAGCGTAAAATAGTATCTTTGGGGAATATTTCAACCTTTACTATAGTTTGATCTAAAATTCCGTTTAAATATTTAAAGTTACTTGGAGATATAATTACTTTAGCTCTTTCTAATTCTTGACTACTAATGTTTCGTTCAGGGGAAGGAAATGAACCTATCTGTCCTTTATTAGTAAGGGGGTTATAAGATGCAACATATATAATCCCTCCATACTCTTTAATTCCAACAGGAACATAACCAGCAGGTAAGTAAGCAGTCTCTACTCTACCATTACCCATATCATTTTGAAGTACAAACTCATTGCCATTATATGTTATTATAGTAGCATTGAGAGCATTAGTAAGCACATTACTAGGAGTAGTCAATGGATTTAAATCCATTATTATTCCTTCCCCAAATGTATTAATTGCTTCTTTCTTCATATTATAAATATTCGTAGTTATTATTGCTTACTAAGATATCTTCAAACTTAGCAGCCCTATCTCTTGTAAATGCAATCTCTGGAGATTCACATCTAAGTTTATCCTTCTTATAAAAGTATCCTAAATCTATAGGCATTTTAAATTTAAGAAAGTATTTATTGCCGGAGAACGTTAACTTACATTCGTCTAGAATTTTATATATGAACTTGTTCTCGAATATGTAATATTTCTTCTTGCGCCCTCTTTTATTCTTTGATGCCATAAAGTCTTCATATTCTTCATCTGTAATAGCTATATAATAATATCCATCCCACTGAATATTCTTTCTCTTATACATCATTCTTACTTTAGTTCGCATCTTCTTTCTGTAATATCTAAAATGCTTTATAGAATTACGTGTTAGTTCTCCTATATAGAACCAATATTTATATTTATGACTATTAATTAAAGTATCGCCTCCAGATACATTAATAATATATATTTGTCTCCATCCATACTTAAGAATCCTTCTAATATCAGCATTACTAAGATACGGAAACTCTTTCTTAACGGCTTCTATATAGTCTGTATACTTCTTAATAATACTGCTTTCCGGCATTTGTATTCTCAGTTATGATGTCTTTATTAATATTGTCCAAGTATACTAATTTCTCTTTAAATATGCCATGATTCTGATAGTTAAATATCATAGAATATGCTGAGAAATTAGAATTTAAGAAATCTATATCCTTCCATTTACCATGCCTTCTAGCATTCTTGAAATCATCTCCACTAAATTTCTTCATAGCTATAAATGACTTCTTACCTCCAGTTGGCAGTTCAAATCTAGCACTATTATTAATAACATCATCTATTACTAATTTAACTGCATACTTAAATACTTTCTTAGCAATTACTTCTTTATGTCTATTTCCTATTAATTCCTCGCACTTCTTAGTTTCTAAATCAAGTTTACTAGTATCAAAGTTAGCAAACATATCATGAATATTGAAGGCATACCCTAAAGCATAATTCATTATCACTTCATCGGTTTATATGATTTATTAAATATCTTTCTATTCCAACTAGTTTTAGCATCTAATATAGTATTCATTTCATTCTGATTAATGTAGATAGAAACTCTAGCTGCATCACACAATTTAAGCCATCTTTGTTCTAATAATTGTGCCTCTTGCAACATGTTCTGATTGTGATTCTTCCAACCTTCTTTAAACCTCTTAGTAACTGCACAGTAGCAAGCTATAGCTTCTTTCTCTTTCTCATTAATCTCTGGAAGACCTTCCTCATCTAATATTATGCCTTTATATAAGATATTGACTTGACCATAGTTCTTGTCAAAGTATAAAGTATCTCCTACTCTTTCATATTTGGCATATTTACCACTTGTATAGAGTGGATCACTATACATCTTTCTAGTCTCTATGTAATTCTCAATAAACTGTGAAGCATAATCTCCGTTAACTGTGTCATTAGTAACGTAGTTCCATTCTTCAAAATTATATGTAACTGCTTCTATTATATCACAATTACATGGTAGTTCTACAGTATTATCAGGACATTGAATGCTAGTAGTATATCTATATAGTCTAGTCCTTCTGTTGCCTATTTTATTCCATGCAATTAGACCAATTTCTTCAAATTCCTCTGGCTTTAGTTCCAGATTATATAATAGATTAGCAGTATAATATGCTGCATTAAAATTCTCTAACATACGTGTAAGTTAATATCTCTTTTAAGAGACATGCATTTATATATTATATCCTAATTATCTTGCTATTTGATCATTAGGAACTATCGGGGCCTGTAAGCTTCTATAATATCTTATCTTCTTCTCAGTTAGTCTCTTCTTAATTTCTGCATCAATAAAGGTCATATTATTAATGTCTACTGGTGAACAACATCCATAGTAATCAAGTTGTCTAGGGTCTTTAGGTATAGCCACTACTGTTAATTGCTTGATAAGCGGGGCATTAAATATAAACCCATCATACATATTATTCTCATTAGGAGTAGTATCTATCCATACATAAGGCTTACGTTTGCCTCTCCTTCTGTATTTATGATAAGTCATTAATGTAGGATTAGTATAATATATAAATGGGTATGTCATATCAGTAGTACCTATATATTCTATACCATCGTCTCCAAACTCTGTTAATAATTGAGGCAATTCAAAATGAGCTATTTCCTGGTCACATACACTAGCATTGCATCTGCATCTGTCAATACTTTTACAGTCTACTTGAATACATGGAATTGTCATTAATAAGTCCTTTTTAGGAACTAGGCCTTTAATAAAATACTCCTTAATAATTTGGAGTCTTTCGTCTATGATATCATCTTCTAACTGCTCTAATGACATAGATGGATTAGAACTATAGCCTCTAAGTCCACTCATAATATCATTATATATAGCCGATGCTAATTTCTCGTAATATCCCATAGGTATAAAATAGAAATAGGCAGCAGCATTGGTGTGCTACTGCCTATTTTAATTTAGATTGTTTAGTCTGTAATAGCTTCTACAGTACCGATGTTACCTAAAGCTGCTTCAAAATCAGCTGCCAAGTCTTCTTTAACGTAGAATACGTGAGTAGTCATAGACTTAGTAACTTCTCCTACAGCATCACCACCCATAATACCTCTTTCCTTGCAGTAGTAGATAGTATATTGGTTGTACTTAGCTCCAGCTACTGGAAGCTCCTCTTCATTAAGAGCAGCAAAGCGTCTAGCTTCCAAAGTCGGCAGTCTAAGGTCTTTAAGAATCATCCAGTAAGTACCGAATCCTTCTTTAGATTTAACAATGGTATTAACTCCATCGTAGTCTGGATCATCAGCAGGAAGTGCTGTTGCAATAGTTACAAACTCTCCACCTACAAGAGCTGTGTTGAGAGTTGGATCAAATTTCTGAATTTCGGCTTTAGTAAACAGCTGATATTCATCCATTCCTTCAATAACTAAATTGTTACCATTAGCACTAGCTTTAATCCAGTGGTCTCCATAAATAGTCTGAATCTTCTCAATTACTCTAGCTGCCTCTTTAGCAATATCAGCTGCCGTAGCAGAAGCATCCTTAACAGCAAATTCGTACATAAGAGGTTTGCCCTTAAATACAAAGTCATTAGAGTAGTAAGAATTCTGACTTCCTGACAATCTAATGTAGAGAGCTACTCTATAGTTACCTACACCCTGGTTATCCATAGTAAATGTTACTTTACCAAGTACTGGGTCTGATGCAGCTCTTTTATAAATATGTACTACATTAGGTTTGAGGAATTTGTTTACTCTTTTAAATTCAAAGCTGCCTACAACACCACTACCTGTATCCTCTTGTTGTGCAGACCATTTAGCTTTACCGCTAGAATCTAGATTAGAATTAACAATCAGTGTGTTAGTCCATTTAAACATAATTTATTACTTTTTATTAGGTTGTGACTGTGCTTGAGCTGGATTAGCAATAGTCGTATTAACTGGAATATGAGTTTGAAGTCTTGGGTCACTAGAGTTCTCCATGACTAATTTAACCAGCACATTTATAATCTCTTGGCACACATAATCTGGGAATTCCATCATTTGAGATGTATCTTCTGTTAAGTCTAATTGCTCCTGTGTAAGTCTGATATTCTGAGGAGTTTTCAGATAATCAATGTACACATTAACTAGTTCAAATAGTGATGTGTCTTTACCGTATCTAATCTCCATTCTAACTTGAGAAGTGTTACCAAATCTAATTTGTCCAGACCTTTCTACAGCGTCTACAGCATTATTACCGATTTTAATAGTTTTGGGTAGTCCTCCTGTAACAGTAGTAGTTCCGTCTGAGGTGGTTGCTGATGTAATATCAGTACCACTATTAGCGGAAGCTTGGTAAGGATTAGTGGGATTAGCTACATTTGTATTTACATTATGAATGTAGAAATACGGTCTCTTGTACATAGGTCTCATGTAGAAGTTGTTAATAATCTGAGACCATAAGTCAGATGTCAATCTTCTAGCAGAGAATTGTACAAAAGAATCAGGATTATAGCATTTAAACTGCTTCTTAACTTTATAATTACATACGCAGTTAAGAATATGTAAGTAATCTGAAGGAAGTATTACCTCATAAGTGGCTCCATAAAGTGCATTAGAAGCAGTAACACCATTGCCAGTAACATCATCGCCAGTATATGCATCAGCAACCAGCTTTACTGGTAAAATTGCTGTAGCTTTCAATACACGTACATCATCTGTAGTTTGCTGATTAATATCATAGATATTATAGCGAGTGTTAATGTATTGATAGACAGCTTTGTTAAATAGGTAATTAAAATCTTCTAAAAGTAAACTGGGAGCCTCTACCTTATTAAGTTCTATCAGAACTCCTTCATAGACCTGTCTAGCTGTCATTCTTAGTAGTTTACGTTATTTATTTCTTTGCTCCTTTGTCATCATAGAACTCAGGATAAACATCTCTCTTAATGAGTTCAAGTACTTTAGCATTAGTAGGATTCTTCATCCAAGAAATTACCGCGTCGTCAGTTGCTCCAAGTACAATTTGATTCTCACTATATAGATAAACTTTATTCTTCACATAAATGACACGTTTGTCCTTAGCATCAATAAATAGCAGTCTAAGTGCAATATCATCACCACGATAAAGATTAATAATCTTCTCTGGTTCTTTAGATGCAATATTCATCAAGAAGTCTTCTACATCGGCATCTGGAGCATTACGCATGTTACGTCCAAGCAACTTAGCCATTTTAAGTCTACCATCAGCACCTTGTGGGTCTCTAATAATGTATTCTTCCGCGTCATGAATAAGTCTTCTCTTATTAACACGTTTATTAGTTTCGTAGCCTGGTCTCTCTACATAGAGTTCTGCACTACCATACCTTTTAGAGTCTCCATCAATTACTAAGTTTCCGTTCTTATCACGTTGATCACGTGACATAGCAATCATCGGACAGTGTTGAATAGAATACCACTCAGCGGCTTGCCAAGGATCATTTAGGTTAAATGTCTTTCCGTCTTCTATAATAAATACTCTATTCTCTGCAATAAGCGGTTTCCCTTTATCAGCTTCAGATTGAAAGATTATATCACCCTTACTATCTACAGGTCTCACACAGTCTGGATATCTGCCAGTTTGAGGGTCTCTTACTGGATTTAAGAAATACTTCTGTCCCACTTTACCGAATACACTTCTTAAGACAATTACGTTGTCTAATACATCAGCCATATTAATTCTATCATTTTAATTATATTATTAATATCTTGTTAAAATAGTGTGAGGAAGGTCTTATGCCTTCCCCACATTATCTATTATAAACTTATTACACTTCTTTCATAATGAAGCTTCTGTAAGGTGAGAATACACCTACACCAGAGTAACCCCAGTTGATAAGCTTAGAAGCAGCTACAGGACTTGAAACAACTCCAGAGCTCAGTCCGTCAAGACCACCAACACCCGGATACTTGTTAGAAATAAAGTCTCCACCCTTCAACGTAAACATTTGGCAATTATGCCCAACATGTTACCATGTTGATTAGACTATATCTTAAGTTTAGTCAATGTACTTAAATGTAAAACCTCCTGCTTGTTTACGTGTTCCCTTTAACACATGAACACATCCACAGAAGTCTCTCTTACATTCCCTTACTGTATCATACACCTTTACTAACTCTCCTTGTAATGTGTATTGTCCAACACGTTTCGGCTTATTTATTTTATCATAGATTTCAAGTTTATCTACTTTATCATAAGACCACATATAACCACCAGCCTGACCTTTAGTTTTAATTGCTCTTGCAATGTTTAAACTCTTAGTTCCCTTTAAGGCTTTAGTAGCTAATGCTATTGATTCGAAGGTTTGTATATATTCTCCATCTAGTGAATATTGGTGAACCTCTCTCGTACTATGAGGAGGAACATTTCCACCTTCAATGATGTTATAAGTATCCTTCCGTTGTATAAATTCAGTGGTAACTAACCATGCTTCTAAATCTAAAGCATCTTGTAAGTTATTGAACTCCTTAATAGTTACTCTTATAAATTTATCTGGGCCATACTTATTAACTGCATACTGGAACGGAGTTTGACTGAACTTATAGGTGGATGGTTTATATGTTAAAACTCCACATCCTAAATATCCGTCAAATTTATCAGTTAATGTCTTATGAACTCCGATATAAATCTTACCGTTCATTGTGTTAGTAGTAAGGTATACTATGTACCTTGGATTTAAACTTTCTCCCATTTCAATTAATTATAATTATTAATTTACGTCAAACTGACTAGTCGTTGAACCTTACTGAGAGCTACTCTATGAGCCTGCTTATCCTCAGTCTTGGCTGCTGATTGTCCTACTATTTCAAGGAGTTCCAGCAATTAAAGAGATTTTAATTTTGCGTTAATTATTACGGCTACGCTGCCCAGCAACCCGAATGTTCAATCGCTGGTTCACCACTTACTTTATCAGCAGTCAAGTCAAGCATCAACATGAAGCCCTTATCGCTACCCCATTCACGAGAGAATGTTCTATCAACCTTGAATGAAATTGTATTACCACCGATTTCATAAGATTGGAATGTAGCACCAACGTCAACATAACCGTTAGCTTTCTTAGACCACAGATAAGTTCCGCAAGTTTTGAATCTAGCAAGCCACTCTGACAGACAAGTTTGTACATCTCCCCATGCCTTCTCGTTACAGATAAGCACGTACTTGTTACCAGTTGGGTTCTCACTCTTCTCATTCATCATAGCAATAGCTGTAGTGAATGCTTCAACTGTAAGTTTGTTATATGCATATTTAGATGCAAATCTCTCAACTTGTGGGATGATACCATCACCAATATAGATAGGACGACCAGTATCTGGATCGAACAGTGTCGGTTTACCATTCTTATCAACATTAGTTTTGTTGAACAGCAAGCCATTATTTCTTACATACAAGA
>CAJMOW010000006.1 GCA_905215145.1 uncultured bacterium
TTACGTTTTAACTTTGGTTTTGGGTTTGATTATTAATGTTAAGGATATTTTGTTTAAGAAAAAACAATATGTTCCCTATGCAGTCCCATTCTGCTTAGGATATTGTTGTTTATTGATATTTAAGTTAATAGAAAGGAGCAATTTAGGTGTATATATATAAAAAAGATTTAGATACTTCTGAACATATACGAGAACAATTTAATCAGCTTTTTAAATCTGAATCACTTTGCAATCAAATGATTGGAACTTATATAGCTCGTAAAATTGAAGCAGGGGGATTTATTAGAGATGATGTTTTAGATTACGTTGTTTCCCATGATTTTGGTAATGATTACGCAGATTTGATTTATAAGTTTTTTGATTACTTAAAGGATCTTTCACCATATTGGTTAGAGATTTTATTAGATATTATTAAGAATAAAGAAGAGCAGGATGTTAGTAGCTTTTTAAGTGAAGTATATGGAGCTTTCGTAAGTGGAATTCCACTTGATAAAGTGAAACTCTGTTATGAAAATGCAGAAGATCCTCATGCTTTTGCTGTTGCGTTAGAAAATAACAGCTCTGATGGAGCTTATTCTAAGATGTTAGAATCATTATCAGCTATTACTAATGTTATAGAGAAGATAGAATTTGACAGGAGTAATCAGACGGAAGAATTTGGATATATGAGTGATTCTATTACCGGATTAAAAGAACAGTTAAAAGAAAAAGCGGATACTATTAAAAATAGGGATGAACAAATAGAGCATCTTAACGAATTGCTTAATAGTAAAGCTGATATTACCCAGGAGGAATTGAACAAAATCATAAAGTATAGAGATTTTTATGAAAGAAAGTACAATGCTGCAATGGATGAACTTGATAAAGTAAAGGATAAAAATTGTAAGTATGAACTTAAGATATTAGAGCTGGAAAAACGAATCAAGGAAATTCCTGAAAACACAGATAATATGGATTCTAAGGAGCAGCCAACAGTTAATAATGATTTTGTTGAAAAACTCAACTTAATAACTGAAAAAGTTTCAAAGCTTGATGAAATATTTACTGTCATAGGCAGTTTCCAAAGTAAATTTGATAATGTTCATAAAGAAATTAAGCTACTTGATGATAGTAATTCTTCAATTCTTAATACTGAAATGACTAAGTTAACTAACAACTTTAATAATATTATTGATGATAAATTCGATAATATTAATTCTAATATAGATAAGTCATTTAATGATAATAAGGAGAAGCTGGATAATATCAGTAAATTAATCAAAGAAAGATCTTATAATCCTGAAGATGAGTATAGATTTATGGATAACATCACTCCTACTCCATCCACAGAAGATAATGAGGATAGTAATAATGAAACATCTGGTTTGGATTTGCCATTTGGTAATGATGAAACAGAATCATCTGCGAATAATGGAGATGCAGGTGATTCAATAGATAAGTTAACTGATAATTCTGATAAACATTTATCAGATGATTCTATTAATACCGATAAGAATTTTGATGTTGATGTTGAGGTGCCAGATATTCCAGATATGTATGATTCTGAGAAACTTAAGTCTGATAAGGAGACTATGGATGCTACAGATGAATTACAAACTGGTTTAACTGAATCTAAGGTTGTTGAATTCAACGAGGATAAAAAGAATTTCTTTAGTTCATTTATTAAAGAAAGGCATTTACGTAAATGTGAACAGGTCTTTAATAAAATTGATGATAACGCAAGAAAAAAGCAGATGATAATTGAATATTCTATGGATAATCATATTGACCGTTCAATTATTAAAGTTATTAAAGAGATTTTTGCTAATAATGATAAAGGAGATACTTCAATATCTCTTAATTTTATTTATCATATGCTCTTACATAAGGCAACTTTATCAGAGATGGAAGATTTACGTGATTTTGGTACTGGTAACACTAAAGCCAGTTAGTTATGGAGGTATTTATGTTAGAAGAAAGAGCTGCAAAGCTGGTTGATAATACATTCATTAATGAGTTTTTGGAAAAAGGTCTTAATAGTGATGAACAGTTTTATGGTGTTAAATATATGCTTTTTCATTCAGATGAATCTCCGGAAGAACTATTAACTGATATAAAATATGCTCCTGTTTATATTGATGATAATCAGTCTTTAGGGAGTTGTTTTAATAAGCTGCTAGTAGATCTTATTTTAATGGACTACTCATTAAGAGATAATATAAATAATATAAAAAAATTGGAGGGCAGTATATGAATGGCGTAAATGAAGAATTCCAGGCGGTTCAAGTGACTTTTGAGGGTATCAAATTAGGTGCTGAATTGTCAGCAAAAGCCCTTAGAACACTAAGAAATTTATTATTAGCTATTGGTTCTAATTCGTTTAAATTGGGTAATTATGTAAAAGATAAGAAACTTTCAAATGCAAAAGGTCAGGTTGATTCAAAAAAAATATTTAAAATGACAAAAAATGTAGCT
Source organism: uncultured bacterium (assembly GCA_905215145.1). The sequence goes on from CAJMOW010000006.1 coordinate 2,455, forward strand.
TTTTTGAAGTTGGAAGATGAAAAGCTGGATTTGTTTTTTAAAGAATGTGAAAAATATCATGTTCCGGCTGCTCTTATGGATAAATATGTTCATCAGGGGCAGGGACATTCATACATTATGTATCCTTGTGATTTATCCCCTTCAGTTGCTCAGATTATGGAAGTTATAAAAAACTATGAAATGACAGAATGTAAGAAAAAGGGAACTGAATTCAACGAAGCTGATTTTGATTCAAAGAATGGTCCTGTTTCTATGAGCGAATTAGCAAAAGATATAGGAGCGGATCGTTCTGATTTTATTGAGAAAAATGAGGACAAAATTGATTCAAGTCTCCTTGAATCCGCAAAAATGTGGAAGAACAAAGAAACAGAATTAGATGAAAAAAAAAGTGAATTAGAAAAAGGAATTACTTCTAATAATTTTAAGAGAAAAAGTGAAAATGATTCTTATGACTTATTCACATTTAGAAAGGAAGATGTTCTTTCTGGAGCTGATATTAAACATCAGAATATAAAAGTATCAGATGATTTTTCAATAGAATTGCCTAAAAATCTTAACAGAAGAGTTAATGCTGATGGCAGCATTTCGGTACTTATTAAAAAGGACAAAGATTTTGCAGTTATATCCAACAAAGATAAGTCTCGTAAAGTTATAAAAGGACTTGACATTAAATCTTATACTGGTGTATTTGGCATTAATTCTGAAAAGGGTAAGAAAGAGAAGAATATAGATAAGAATATCAACACTAAGTCAAAAGCTATTTAGAAAGGAAATAATGTTATGAGTAAAAACGATGACTCTTTTTTTAATATTAATATTCCTATGGCTCTGATATTTTTGATACTTCCAATTGCTGCTGGGTACTACCTGGCAGCTTTATTTTCAGTAAATGAGCCTAACGATATTTATACAGTAATAGAAAGATGCAAGATTATAATTGACAAGCCATTAGATTGGTATTTCAATTTATTAACTATTCCTGTGATTTTGTTTATGATTCTTTTATATGCAATGACTGTATTAGTTATTGCTTGTATGCATAAACAGACTAGATATGGAGAAGAACAGGGTTCTTCACATCTTATATCTCCATATAGAGTTAGCAAGATATTAGCAGATCATAACAATAGTATTGATGATCCTAAGAATATTGTTGTCTATAAAGCTAAAAAGCCTAACTTATTCCAGAAAACATACTATAAGTGGAAATATAGAAAAGCGGATTAGAGGAGGTATTAAGAATGAAACCACAAATTGTTAATACAAGAAATCGTATGTTAAGTCAGAATATCTATATGACTTTAGATACAAAAAAGACAGATAGAAATAATAATATTCTTATCGCTGGTGGTTCTGGTTGTGGTAAATCATTTAAATTTGCTAAACCTAACATTTTACAAATGTTTGGCTCTTATATAATTACAGATCCTAAAGGAGAATCGGGATACTGCCGGATTCTTACATGAAAATGGGTATAATGTTAAGGTTTTGAACTTGATTCAGTTTGCCAAAAGTTCCAGATACAATCCATTTAAATATATAAGAAATGATACAGATGTTATTAAGCTCATAGGACAGCTCATTTCAAATACAACACCTAAAGGTGCTTCGGCTGGAGATCCATTCTGGGAAAAAGCTGAGGGACTTTTCTTGCAATCGTTATTTCAGTATGTATGGAGGGAAGGCGTTGAAGATGATGATGGAGTGGTGCAACACAATATAGGAGCAGTACTTCAGTTATTACAAGAAGCAGAATTCAAAGAAGATGCCAGGGGCATGAAACTTGATTCTATACTTGATAAGAGAATGAGTGCATTAGAAAAAAGAGATAAAAAACATCCTGCCGTTATTCAGTATAACAAGGTTATGAGAGGTGCTGCTGATACGGTTCGTTCAATTATAATTTCTGCTAATTCAAGATTAGCACCTATCCAATCCCCTGAAATAATCGAGCTTTTATCAGAAGATGAATTTGATATACCTTCAATTGGAACACAAAAGACAGTTGTCTATTGTATCATTCCTGATTCTGATAAAACTTACAATTTTTTAGTTGGATTATTTTATTCGCAGACTTTTAATCAGTTATATTATACAGCTGATTTTGTTTATGATGGTCCGCTACCAATTCACGTAACATTCCTGTTGGACGAGTTTGCCAACGTTGCGTTACCTGATGATTTCTGTTCTTTATTATCTACTATGCGTTCACGTAATATTAGTTCTATTATCATTATTCAGAATTTTGGACAGCTTAATGCATTGTTTAAAGATAATAAAGATAATATTGAAGGTAACTGCGATACATTTATTTTTTTGGGTGGTAATGAAAGCTCTACTCATGAAAAAGTAAGTAAATCAGTTGGTAAACAAACAATTTACAAAAAATCCACTTCTATCTCAAGAGGCAAAAATGGTTCCTCAAGTTCATCTGAAGATGTACTTGGACGTGAAATTATGATGCCGGATGAAGTAAGAAAATTAAGAAGAGACGAATGCATTGTTCTGATAAATGGTTTTGATGCTGTTAAGGATAAAAAGATAAGAACTTGGGAGCATCCACTTTATAATCAAATGGTTAAAGCAAGTAAGAGATATGCATTTGATGCAAGAATTGATAGAGCTATGCGAAAAAAGGCAGCAATAGTAGATAAGGATGGCTCTGTTAACTTTTTGGATAATAGCTTTTTAGAACATCTTATCGCTATGGATAATCAGGCAGTGAAAGAATATGAAACTGAAAAATATGTAGCAGATATATCTGGTGAAGAAGAACCAGAAAAGCTTAGACAGAATGTAATTCAGATTGAATTTAGTCAGTTGATGGCTATGGATTTAGATAGTTTTTCTGATTCAGAAGATGAATTCAAGCAGGAGTTTATTGATTATGTTAATAAAGATCAGGTTGCTAAAAATGATGAAGTAGAAGCAAATAATCAAGAACAGTTAAAAGAAAAGTATCATAGAGAAAATATTAACATTAAGGAGGAACTTAAAACTCCTGAACAGGGTAAAGTATATATGCTTCTTAAAAAAGAAGGTTTTACTGCTGAACAGATAAGATTAATATTGCCACTTGCTGAAACATATTCAGAGGATAAGATTATTAGTTATTTTTCGAGTGATATGTCAAATGAAGATATAGAAGATTGTGTTAACTTACTTCAATTATAATGGCAATATTGCCAAAAAAAAATAAAAATACTGTAATGACTGTCAAGGAATCTTACAGAAAATGTATTATGATTTTAATATCATTAAAGAAAGGAGACTTAAATAGATGAAGTCTAATAAATTTATTGATTTAAAAAACACTTTGCCAGTAATAGCAGGAGTTGCTTCTTATGCTTTAACTAATACAAATATTGCTCTTGCTGCAAGTACAGGTGTTCCAGAAGTAGATCAGGGATTAAATGTAGTAAAAGGTATTGCAATAGGTGTTTGCTCAATCATTGGAACTGTCGGTCTTGTTAAAGGCGGTATAACTTTTTCTTCTGGTATATCACAGCGTGATCAGTCAGGTATTGTCACTGGTGGTTTGGAATTCGCTGGTGGTTTGATAATGGCAGCTATTGCTACTGTTATTGGTTTAATGGGATTTTAAGGAGTTGATATTATGGGCAAAATTATTGCTGATATATTAGCTGCAATAGGTAATTTTCTTAATGATTTCATTGGTGCTACATTAGGAAAGCTTATTTTTGTACCTATGATTAAATCTATGCTTGGAGATGGACCTGGTGATCCAGGGTTTGTTAATTCATTATATAATTCAATGATGATAAAGGCTAACGGTTTTTTACAGGTGTCACCAGATGAATGGGCAAGTGGACTTGGGTGGCAATTTATTAATTCTATTCAAGCGGCGTTTATTTCTGTTGGTGCAGCTTTTGTGTTAGTTTTTTGGCTAATTGGACTGTGTACTGATAGCTTAGATATTAGAAGCAATCTTCGACTTGAAGTTGTTCTTAAACAGTTAACTAAACTTGTTGTTGCTGAATTTTTAGTAGTTAATAGTATTGAACTTATAAGTGCATTTTTTAAGTTACCACAAGCATTATGCAGAATCATGATTGGAAATGCACAGTTTAATATCAATACATCTGATTCGGTATATAGATGTTTGGAAAACCCATCGTTTTCTGATGCGACAATACTTTGGCTTTTTAGCCTTGTTTTGATGGTATTAACTGCAATTTCGGGTGGCTCAATTATATATTTAGCAATTATAAGAATATTTAAGGTACTTATGATTATTCCGTTTGCTGCTATAGCAACAAGTACAGTAGCAAGTTCTCATGGAATATCATCAACTACTATTTCTTATTATAAGTATGCATTTGCAACTATATTAGAATCAGCAACTATGTTAATAGCAGTTAACTTATCAGGATATTTGATTACTAATAATAGTGATTTGTTAACAACTTTGATAAATGGTAGTGATTTTAATGAAGCTTTATCGTGGATGATAGGAACTATGATGCTTCTTGCTTGTACTATGGGTGCAGTTAAAGAAGCAGGACAGATTACGCATCGAGTTTTAGGTGCCTAGTTGTGTCGTAAAATAAGGACTGTGTCATAATGACACAGACCAGGAAAGGGAAAATAAAATGTGTATAGTTAAAGGATATGTCGTCAATCAACCAGAACTTTCATTCTTAACATCAACATATCCTTATGATAAAATCTGTAGGTTTTTCGTTGTTAAAAATGCTGATAATCAGTATATAGCAGATATATATCCTATTGTTTGTTTTGGAAAACTGGCATCAGATGTTGTGAATACAATTAAACCTAATACTTTTATTAAAGTTAATGGACTTTTAAAAGATTTTAATTATAAGGATTATAATCTTACACCTCACAGAACGAAAGTCTTTGTAGCTGATAGTATAGACAGAATTGATAAAGAAGAAATAGATTATACTTTATATGAAAAAGCATATGATGAGCTAATAAGAAACAATATAAATATTATTGATCTAGCTGAATTTGATAGGCTGGAAAGAACAATTAATAGCAAAAAGGAAGTGATACAATGCTGAGTGTTAAAACTAATAGGAGTATAGAAGATTTTAAGTCTGATGTTGTTGGAGGTTTCAATTTAATAGAAACTGTTACAATTGTTGGTTGTGTTATTGTATATGCAATAATTATGATGATTTTAATATTGTATAGTCCTATTCCAAAAATATTGTGTGCATATGTACCTTTTCCTTTAATTGTATATCCTATTGCAAAAACTTTTTTTAAGAAAAATGGAATGGGCATAAAGGAATTCAGAGCCAAAACAAAAGCTTTTAAAAGCGGAGAAATTCTACCTTATAAATCCACAGAAAATCCAGATAATTATCTTAATATTGCAAAAGAATCAAATAGTGAGGATTCTTTTGATAAGACATTGCGTAAAATTAAAATAATAGCTGCTATAGGTATACTGGTATTAATAGCTGCGATTATTTTAGTGGTTGTTTTAAAATTTGTTCTATAAAGGGGTGATTAAAAGTGGGTGCTTTTACTATAAAAAATCAACCAGAAAAAGATACTCCAATTAAAAAGAATGTGGAAATAAAGGATGCAGATAAAAAAAATAATGGTATTAGTGATGAAGAAGGAAGAATATTTAATGCCTGTATAGATTATTTTATCACAGAGCAGGCAGTTCTTGTTAATAAATTAAATGCTTCGTTGAGCGAAGATAGGTATTTAGAAATCAAGAATAATATTTTGAATATTGCAGATCGTTATCTTAAAGAACATTGCAACAATTCAGATTCGGCTAAAAAGTTGTTAGAAAGATTTAAAACTTATATGTTTGGTTATTATATATTAGAGCCACTCTTAAATGATGAATCTTTATCAGACATTAAAGTGGTTACTTGGGATAACATTCGTGTGAAGCGTTTTGGAAAGAGAGAAAATGCAGGAATTAAGTTTTTAAGTGAAGAAGATTATAGAAGATTTATCCGAACAGTATGTTCCAGAAATAGGATTAGTATTAATAGTAAAAATGCATATCCTAATTTTTCAGATACTGTAAATAATCCGCTGTTTCGTTTAAGAATTAACCTTTCAGATGCTATTGTAAACAACAATAATCAGACTACTTTACATATAAGACTTGAGCCAAAATCAAAAGTTACTTTTGATAAATTGGTTGAAAGAAAATATATGACAGAGAATCAAAAAGAATATCTTATAAAAAAGTGGAGAGATGAAGGAGCAGGAATGCTTTTTGTTGGTCCTAATGCGTCAGGAAAAACTGTTGGCGTAAATGGAATGATAGAATATACACCTAAAGAAAAAAATATTCTAGCAATTCAGGAAACTGATGAGCTGTTTTTGATAAATCATCCTGAATTTATTTCAAGACATACGATTGAAGGAAATAATGAAGGTGATATTCATTATGGTCTTAAGGAACACAGTAAAAATGCATTGATGGATGACTGGGATGTTTTCTGTCTAGGTGAAATCAAGTCCGGTGATGATGCAGCTTCATTTCCATCAATAGCAGCTACAGGTTCTCAATTTATTTTGACTTCTCATGGAATGGATGAAATAGAAGGTTTATATAAAATTGGCGATTATATTAAACAGGCTACAGGTTATGATCTTGACCAATGTATGCGTTTTTTACTTGGAATAAAAGTTGTTTGTTATATCAGAGATTATAAGATACAAAGTATTTCAGAGGTTAGAGGCTGGAATTATGATACAAATAAACTTGACGTTGTTAAACTGAATAATGAATGTATGCCAGATAATATAGATAAAAAAGTAGATAAGTTTTTCTTTAAGCTGTAGAAAGAAGAGAGGAGGTTACAATGATTTTTATAGGATATTTTATTATCTTTATCTGTTTTGTTGGCTTGAGTTATCTACTTGTTAATACCATTAAAGAAAAAAAAGTCTTTAATGTTGTAGCTGAACAGTTGAAGGTACGTACTAACATAATTTCAAAAGCTAGAATTAAATCTAGTGAGGAAGAATATAAAATTGTTGGTAATGATGAAAAAGTAGGCTTTTTTACAAGGCGAGCTTATTGTAAAAATATGAGCAGCTTGAAAAGAAAGTTCCCTCATATTAACACAGAGTTAGTGCTTTTATTCGTGGCATTAATTACATTGCTTATTGGAATAATTACAGCTATTATTTTACAAAATACAATGTTTGTTTTACTGGCATGCATTATAACAGTATTTTTTTTCTATTTTTTATATCATGCTGTATCAGATATGCAGGTTAAAAAGATAGATGAAAGTATATTACAGTTTGCAAATCTTCTACATAGTTATTCATATCAAAACGATTTAATATCTGTATTTGAGTCAATAACTCCACAGTTAGAAGAACCTTTAAGAACAGCAGTAGCTACATGTGTAGCAGAATCGAGAGTAGATGGTGATGTGTCAGGAGCTATAGGAAGATTGTCGTTGAAGATGCGACATAGAAAACTTACGGAACTGTTACAAGCACTTGAAGCAGGTAGTAAGAATAATGCTAATTATAAAGCAATAATTGGTCGTTGCTATGATTCAATCATTATTTATAAAGGAGAAAAGGAAATAAGAAGAGCAACTGCCAGGGGTGCAAGAATTAATATTATTTTAATGTTGTTTATTTTTGTTTTATGTATTGCTACATTAGTATTTTTTTTGGAATTACCTTTAAGCTTGATATTTTTCAGTGATACTGTAGGTAATAAGATGTTTCTATTTTGCTGTATTGTACTTTTATATGTGTGTTGGAAGTTTATTACGTTAGGCAGCAAGTAAAAAAACTGAATAGGAGGTGGAATTCTTGATAATGACTATTGCTATAGGAATTGTGATTGTAGCAATATCTATATTAATCGGTTTTTTGGTGTATTTTAAGGCATCAGATAATTCGCTTAACAGAGTACATGAAGCAAAAAGAGAACTTTATGAATCTAATTCAAAACTAAGCAAGTTAATAAGATTAAAACCAAAGACTTATAATAAACTTCAGATTTATCTTAGTCAGGTAGGCGTTAATTATCTATTAAAAAGGGTTGTAGATCCTGTTGAATATGAATTCGTTAATGTTTTACTAGCTTTTGCATTTGGGACATTGGGATATTGTTTTTTTGGTTTAATTGGATTACTGCTAGGTTGTATTTTAGGTTTCTTTATGCTTCGTATACTGTTAGAGATAAATAATAGTAGGGATAATGATAAGATTGTTGAAGATCTGCAATCTATTTATGAAAATATCAAGATTAATACAGAATCTGGAGTATTTTTGACCGAAGCGTTAAATTCATGTTATAAGGTGGCTTCGTGTGATAGGTTAAAGAAAGCCCTATATGAAATGATAACAGATATTATGGTAAAGCAGAATGTGATGGATGCTATAGAAGATTTTAAGCTGAAATTTAAGAGTGTTCATATTGATACATTTTGTACTGTTTTAAGGCAGGGATATGAAACTGGTGATACTATGACAGCTTTATCCAGTATATCACAGCAATTGATTAGTATCCAAAAAACTGTTGAAATAAAACATAAGCAGCGACTTGAAAATGATATAACTAAAGTTATGTTAGTTATTCTGATTGCAATAATTGTTGTAGTTATGTATGCCGTTGTTATCGAGTATTCGATTGCTATGGTGTCATATTAATATATTAATTTAAATGTAAAGGAGACATGTGATGAGTGATGAGGAGTATTAAGAATTCTGAGGAAAAAAAGAAAAATGTTTTTATTAAGTTAAAGCACAAAGGTGATGAATTCATCGGCAAGGCTATCCTTATTATATTAGCCTTAATTGTAGGTGGTATATTTATCGCAACAATGAAACCGCAGTTTACAAGTTTCATGACTAAGACAGGTACTAAAATGGATAGTTTCTTTGATCAGATTGGCTAGGAGTGAGAGATGAAAAAAGTGGTTAAAAAAATATTAAAATATAAATTAAATGGTGAGCAGTTTATTGAAGCTTCTGTATGTATATTAGCCACTGTTATATGTTCAGCTTGTATTATACTGTGTTTTTCTGTATGGATGACACAGTATTCTACAAATGACACATTGAATCTTATTCAAACATCTTATATGAAAAAAATGGAGATTGCCGGATATCTAACGAATGAGGATGAAGTTGCATTAAAAAAGGAATTATCAGATGCAGGTATTAAAAATGTATCATTAACAGGTACAACAACTTCTCAAAAGGTTTATGGGCAGCCTATAGATCTTGTAATTACAGGTGATGTTAATTTATCAGATGCAAGTATCAGTAGTTTTAGTCATTTTGCTGATACTGTTGAATTTCTTCAAAAAAAACTTAAGATAGATAATTTCGGCAAATTCACATACAATAAAAGGATTTCAGGAACAAGCAAGTGTTAGGGGGTGGAGCTGTGAAACTTTTAAAGAAAAAAGACAATGGTTCTATCATGTATGAAATGATTACATTGATACTTATCGCTACAATGATGGCTTTCCTGGTAACATTATTGTATGAACGTCAGCTTAAAAGTATTAAGTTTCAATGCGATAATGATGTTATAACAGCTTCACTTGCAGCAAATAAAGTAGATGTTTATAGTCTTGCTACAAACTACAACATTTTAATGGATACAGGCACTCTGGATGGCTCTGTTACATATGGAAATGTTGTGTCAGGTGGTTCAGTTACAGAACAGTTTAGAAATGCATCATTTAAAGCATATGATGTAGCTTATAATTGTTTTTGTGATGCACTTAAAACAAATATGTCTTTAGATGATGATTTTAAACCTACTAAAACTACCCAAATTATAGCAGTTAAAATTGTTGATTTTAGGTTATATAATGTGTGCAATAATGATGTTTTTGAGATTAAAAAAACAGATGGTAGTTATTCTGTTGAAGCTCATGCAGACAGTATTAATAGTTTTAAAACTCCGTCTGATGATGTTGTGGGAGCTTCAGGCTTGTATGTTAAAGTAGAAGTTACAATAAATAATTCAATAAAAAAAGGTACATCAAAATTCAATTTATCATCTTATGTTGATTCTACTCAAAGTTAAGGATGTATATTGAAATATAAATATTGGACTGGAGGTAAAAATGAAAAATAAAATAAAAAGTATTTCACTTGCTATTGTTTTTGCTTTAATTGCTTTAATAGCATTAATCTATATCAATACTAAAGTGATTACTAAGGAAGATACAACGGATGCAGTTATTGCAGTTAAAAATATAGCTCATAATACTCAGATAACAGAACAGAATGTTAGTGAGTATTTTAAGGTGCAGAAAGTTAATTCAAACATGGTAACAGATAAAACTTTGAAAAATATGAATGGGCTTGTTGGTAAATATGTGTCTACTGATATGATATATGATAAAGCAACTATCAATTCAGATATGTTCAGCCCAAAAGAGGATATTATGAATAGCTATAAGAATCCAATAAAAATGTCATTCAGTGTAGCAGCTTTTTCTGATGCAGTATGTGGACGTATTAGAACAGGAGACTTTATAGATATATATGGGGTTAGCAGTATATTAAGTCAGGATATCCTTAAAAATGCATATGTTGAAAAGGTATATGATTCATCCGGAGTTGAAGTTTTGAATTCTGATACAACAACAAGTGCAACAGCATTTACTGTTATCATCGAATCTGGCGATGAAAATAAACTGTTAGAAATGCTTAAAAACAGTAAAGTAGTTATAACAAAAGTTAAGTAATATATGACATTAATGAAGGCAGAATTATATTCTGCCTTCATTTGCATTTCTATATAAAATATAGAATTAACATATTGACAAATAACAAAATAAGTATACAATTAGAATATAAAATAAATTAAGTGAGGGGATAAACATGAAGATTAAAGAAATAATTAAATGGATACAAAAGTTAGGAAATAATGTGGTTTCCTTTGTAAAAATGAAACCATATGTTGCTGTAATTCTAGTTGGAGCTGCTGTTGCAGTACCTATAGCTATAGTTCATAGTCATTATAGTAATCCAGATGAAATAGATGTTAATGTGGATGATGTAAATGAATTACAAAGGCTGTCAGATTTAAAAATGTTATATGATAATACCTTATTTATGTCTGAAAACAATATTTTTTCGGATGAAGATAGGGAAAAAGATATTGAATTTTTAAAAGAAATTAAGGTATCTATAGATGATAAAAGTATCAGTGATGATGATGCGGACAAGCTAAAGAATCTTAATGACATATTAACAGATATTGCTACTACAAATAAGAAAAGTATGGAAGATTCACTAGCTCAAATACAGGCTAAGTATCTGGTAATAACAGATGATAATGGAAAGCAGGATGGTTATACTATTATAAATGTAAATAGTGATGAAAAGAAAAACTATGATGATATTATTTCTGAGATAGAAAATGACATTAAAAGTGGATATTTTGTAGATGCTAATTCTAAATTAATAGAGCTTTCTCAATTCTTAAGTAGTCATAATGAAGCAACTGGTGAAGTAATAGAAACTAAAGTAGAACCTGATGGAACAATAAAGGTAGTTCCTATAGTTAAAAACAATAGTAACTCGGAAGATGAACACCCTAATAATATTATTAACCAGCAATCTTCTACTAATAATGAATATAATAAGGTCGGTGCTCATCCTGAATCACAACCTAATAATAATGTAATAAATCCAAATAATAAAGCTGAAGAAATAAAAAAATCACCTACTAACAATAATCAAAACAACAATTCAAGTAATAATTCAAGTAATAATTCAAGTGATAATCCAAGCAAACCATCAACTGATAATGACAAGCCTAAAGCACCTAAGTATACAAAAGAGCAAAATGATCTTATTAATTCAATTTTAAATGAATGGTATGATCTTGAAATCACAGAAGAAGAAGCTAATGTAAAATTAAGAAATTCATTCCCTAATATGACTATGACAACAAAACATATAGGTGATGAAGCAGAAGCAAGAGCATTGTGGAATTCATTAGGGGAGGAATATCTTAAATCAAATATTCTTATAAGTAATAGATTTGGTTCATATTTCATCTATGGTAAATAGACGATAGAAAGGAGAATTATGAAGAAATTTTTAACAGGCATACTTGCATTTTTATCTTTATCACTATTATGTGTAAAGGTTAATGCAGCAACACTTACTTATGATGAAAATACAGAAAAAGATGGGTATCATCTTGAAGTGTATGATGAAACACACTGTGTACATTCAACAGGGAATTCTAATTATGTATCAATAGAATCAAGTGGTTTGCAAACTTCAATACCAATATTACAGGGAGCTTTTACTAATTATAATAATATTCCTGGTAGATTGGAATTTACTAATAAATATGTTACAGGTAAAAATAATCATTTGGTTAGTACAATACAGGCATTATTTTATATTGATGCACCAGTAGGAAATCCTAATGCTATGATTTCACCTGCATCTGGATATAATGGCACAGGTACACCTTTTGTTCGTATTGCAGAACCATATACATGTCAAATGGATGGTTATGCAGGATACTCGTATTTCAGAGCATATTTTTCATATTGTAATAAACATAAAAAATATTATTATGTTGGTGATCAGCACGTAAGTTACGTATGTACAGCAGGAGAAATTGGAAAAAATATGACTGCTACATTTACATATGAGCATGATCTTACCAGGTATTTAATTACTCCTAACAATTATACTGTTCATTTTAATTCAAATGGCGGTGTTGGAGATATGGAATCTCAGAAGTTTACTTATGATACAAGTGGTTCACTTAATAGTAATATATTTGTTAAAGACGGATATATGTTTGCCGGATGGAATACTAAAGAAGATGGCACTGGCATTAAATATTCAGATAATCAAACTGTAATTAATCTTACAACAGAAAAAGATAGTATTATTGAACTATATGCACAATGGAAGCCTATTAAATACTTTATTACTTTTATAGATAATAATGCAGTCAGCGGTACTATGTACGATAAAATGATGTATTTTGATGAAGCAGATAATTTGCCGAAATTAGGATATGAAAAATATTATAAAATATTCTATGATGCTGCTGGTGGTACAAGCGAAAAAGATAGTGAAATAGATAATTTTCTTTTTAATGGTTGGTTAGATACTTCTGATTTTGTATATAATAATGAGAAATATAGTCCAGAAAACTTTAATCTTGCTTATTTAGGTATGATCAATGGAGTATATGATAAATATAATATGTTCTTAAAATGGGAAAAAGACAAGGCAAAATGTCAAGTTGGAGTATATCCAGATAAAGCTATGGTTAATAATATGACTTTGCAATATGGCGAAAGAGTAAAGCTTCTTGCTGATTGGAATAATCCAGGTGTAATGTTACCGGATGCAGATAAAGATGGTTATGCCTTAGTAGGATGGCGTACATTTGCTGGAGATATTAGAAAAGTAAATGAAAGATATTATCCTATAACTAATGAAACACTTAATGCTGTATGGGATAAACCTGATGTGGAATTATATTTTTCAGGTTACAATAAAATTTTTGAATGTGATGGAAAGACTTATTGTAAAGAACCTGTCCAGATTAGAGCTATAGGTAATGATATATATTTTCCTGTTAGTAATGTATACATAACTAAACCTAATAGTGATGATTATATAAGCTATAATTCAGATAGCTATCAGAAATTATATTATGCTGACGATTGTGATAATGAAGATCACATTATATTACAGGCAAAATCAAGTATCAATACAACCAAAGGAAAGGTATATAGTGAGCCTAAAAACCTTGATTTTTATATTGACCATACAGCTCCTGAGCTTAATGTAAGTTGTGATTCTGCTAAATATGTTAATGTAAAAGCAACGGATTCTCAGTCTGGTTTAAGTGTTATAACATTACAAAAGCTTGTTAATGGTAATTGGAAAGATTATACAAGTATAACGATTAATGATACTTCTAAGTATAAAGAAGATTTTGAAAGAATAAAGGTAGAGCAGGATTCCTATGGATATAAATTCAGGGTTAAATGTTCAGATCATTTGGATAATACAACAATATCAGATGAATTTTATGTAATTCCACTTTCATTTAGAGTAAAGTTTTCTAAGATTAATGGTACAACAGTGGGTTCAGATGAAGTGCTGCATTATCTTGAAGGTGGAAATATGATGGGGTATCTTGTAGTTGATACATTTGGATTTGCGGATTCTATCGAATATGAGTTTGATGAATCATTAAATGTAAATAAACAGTTTGTATATCCTAATAATAATCCTGAAGGTAAATATACAGATGAAAAGGAATTCTTAATACCTATAACAATTTTAAGGAATACAGATATACCTATAAATATTACAGTTAAGAGAGAAGATGAAGTTCAAAAGGCTACGGTGTATTTGGATTTAGCACCGATTGATTTTTCTACTATAAGAAGCAGGATAAGAAGGCAGCCAGGACAGGCTAATTAGTTAATATAATATTGTTTTATATAATAAAGTACCTTATATTTGAGGTACTTTATTTATTAAAAAAATGGAAAATAAATATTGACAAATAACAAAAATGGAGTTATATTAACATCAGAAAGAGAAAGGAAAAATAAAGGAGGTAAGAATGAACATTATAGAGTATATATTTATTGATGTGATAATTGTTCTATTAGGAATGTATTTTTACAGAAAATATGATGGAAGAGTTATATATAGTATAATTATATATTTTTTAACAGTGTGTTTTTTAGTTTTAGGACCATATCTAATTAGTAGAATAGGAGGTTAATATTATGGGTTCACCTATGATGTATAGAGATCTTATTGTAGATTATATTAATTCAGATGCAAGTAAAAGTGAAAGAATTAATTTAAGCCGAGAAGAACTTAATGAAATAGCTAATATGCTTTTTACGTTTCAAAATGTAAAGGATTACATAGAGCCTTTGAGAAACTGTAACACCAATAATGAACACTTAGAAGCACTAAAAAGGATAGTGAGGTGAGGTTGTGATGGAAAAACTTGTGAATGTATCATTTATTATATTGCTTAGTAGTACTGCATTACTATGCATTTCTGCATTCTTTATTGTTTTAGCTTCTAAAGACCAGGATTTCGATAAATTAGATATATTAAGGAAATTCGAGATAGTTGAAATGCTTTTTTATATGATTGGATTAATTATAACAGCATTGATAATGATTGCAATTATGCAAGAAAAATGATAAAAAAGTGTAATATTTGTTAAGGAAAAAATGTCGAAAATAGTAAAATCGTAGTGTTGGTTCTAATAAGTTTATAGAAGGGAGCATCACTATGAGATCTAAAAGAAAGTTGAGGATTTAATTATGACAAGAAAGAATTTATTAAAAGCAACCCTTATAACAACAATAATCGCCACAATACTTACAACAACAGCCTGTGGTAAGAAAACAGCAAGCAGCAATACAGCCGACAATACAAAGCCCCAGGCAACAGTAAGTGCTGAAACCAAATCAAACGCAGCTAAGGAACTTACTAAAACAAGCCTTGTGACATTTGATTACACAGATGAAGCTGGTAACACATACACACTTGAAGGAAAGGCAGTGGCTAATGAATCAGGTGCAGCAACTATCGAAGTAAGTGATAACAGTGGTAACAAGGTAACATTTACAGGTAAGGCAGCAACAGCCGATGGTAAGATGACAGTAAGCGGTATCACTGTAAAGGATGCAGGAACACTTATTAAGCCAGATGGAACAGAAATCAAGGTGACAACTGGAACAATAGTAGCAGATGCAGCTAAGAGTGATGAAACAACTGAATCTGATATTGCAGCAAGCGAAGATGCCAAGCAGGAAGTAGAAACTTCAAAGAAAGAAGAAGCTGTTATCGAAGAAGTAAAGGAAGCTGTTACTAAGGCAGAAGAAATTGCTGATAATACTACAGATAATAATGGCGGTAATTCAGATGATACTATTATAGCTGATAATGGCAGTAATGAATCTTCTGATAATCAGGGTAATGATGAAAGGTCAGATAATAATGATAATGCAGGAAATACAGACAGTAATCCAAGTTCATCAGATAATAACAATTCAGATAACAATGTAACACCTGCTAGTCCAACACCTGATGAAACTGAAGATAAAAAGGATGAAACACCTGCACCAGCACCAGTAGAGCCAACACCAAATAACAGCAAGGACAATTCAGATAATGGAAACAATGGTGGCTATGATTTTTCTACAGTAGAAGGACCTAATGGACCTATGTATGGAGCTGACTATGAAGATAGAAAGATGCGTGGTCAGGATGTAAACCAGGGAGCAGATAAGCCATGTCCTTATGAACTTAAGACAGTTACTACACGTTACTTTTTTTCGCAAGGAAGTTATTCTAATAGACAGGGTTATTATTACGTTGCTATAGATGAATATGGCGGTGAATGTGAGGATGGTTTTAATGATTTAGCATATCAGATGGGAAAGTATAATTATACAAGTAAAAGAGTAGGAATGTATTCATGTGGTATGGTGTGGTTTACAGCTTTTGATGATTAATATTTATTAATAAAGGGGGTTGATGATATGTGAGTAAAGAAAATATAATCCCAAATAATTCAAACAATTCAGTAAATAATTCTACAAAAGATAAAAGCAATAAAAAGAAAAAAACAGTCATTACATTAATTGTATCTTTAGTTATCATAATTGCAATTGTGATAGGTTTCCTTATTAAGACATATGCATATCAATTTATATTTGTACATATGTCTGATAAAATTGATATGTCTAATAACAATGTTACTTATAGATATTATGACAACAAAGATGAAGAAAAAGGAGATAAGACCTATACCATCTCCGACGATTGGTTCAACAATATGATAATACAAAGTAATGTTACTGATAGCGGAACAAGCACAATAATTTATGGACCTTATACCTGGCTTCCAGCAGGAGATTACAGGGTGCATTTTCATCTGACACCTGGTGGTTGGGTTAAATTTACTGGTTGGGACGTAGTAACTAATTTCGGTTGTAATGGTTCAGGAGAAAGAGCTTGGGATAATACAAGTGATTTTAGTATAGGCGATACAGATACAATAATTAAAGATATTGTATGTAATGGCAATGAGTATGGTGGCGATTTGTACTATACAATTCATACCAATGGTAATTCAGCAGATTATGAGTTAAGGTTATTCTTTTCTACAGATTATGGTAATGAAGCTCCAACCGAAAATCCAGAACTAAAAAGAAGACTATTCACAAGCCTTACAATCGAATCATTTAATGCCAATAAAATATCATTTGATGCCAATGGTGGTACATTAAATAATAAATCTACAGGTGAACTTACAAGTACATATTGGGGTAAAGATAGAGGAAATGTATCAGTACCAACAAGAGATGGTTATACATTTATGGGATGGTACGGATATAGCAAAGCTACAAACACAACAAGCAGCAGGTCAGGCTTAAAATTTGATACTAATTCTGATATGGTTAAAATATGGGATGAAAATGGTAAACCTACTGGTAACATTATAAAAGAAGTAAGCTACAATGACTATACAGTATATGCTCATTGGACAGAAAATGCATATAAGATTAATTTTAATTACAATAAACCTTCCAATGCATCAAATGAAATGCAGAATAATCAGTTGAAAGAGAAAGAGGTAAAATACAATAATTCTATTGGAACTTTACCAACACCAACATTATTTGGTTGGGCTTTTGCTGGATGGTATACTTCACCCAATGGTGGAAATGAATATGATTCAAATACTAAATATCTGAATACAGGTGATACTACAGTATATGCTCATTGGACAGCTAATAAGTATAATATAGTATTTGATGCTAATGAGCCATCAACAAGCAAAAATCCGGTTACAGGTAATATGGCAGCTATAGTATGTACATATGATACACCAGTTAATATACCAACAAATTCATATCAGATAAAAGGTTGGGATTTCGTAGGTTTTAATACGAAAGCAGATGGTTCAGGTGATAATATAATACCGGGTTCAACAGTTATTAATCTTACAAGTGTTAATAATGGAGTAGTTACATTATATGCTCAATGGGATGCTCATATTGAGTGGAATGCTTCATTATCTAAGATTAATAATGATTCAATTGATGCTTTTGATCTTACAAATGATGATAAAGCAGTTAATTGGGAACATGGACTTGGATATGGTAAGATAATGCATAATACATTAACTTATACTGAATTTGGTGATATGCAAGGATTCCTTGATGTTGAGATTAATACTGTTGTACCAACAAAAATTAAGTATGAATTCTCAGATACACGTATTAATTCTATACAGTTATCAAATGATGAACATACTGATATTGGTATTGAAAATGGCAAGGCAGTGTACTTGCATAATGTAAGCTCAGCAACTTCAAGCGGTTACTTGCATAAGATAAGTTTTAATATACCTGACTATGAAGCCGAATTTGATGTGAACAAAGAAAAAGAATATAGTGCATATGTAGATATATCCGTTTCATATAATGTACGTAATACTGGTAATGAAATAACTGAAACCAGAAGAGTATATTATAATCTCGAAGAACTCGATATGTCTAAGGTACATAGCAGAATAAGAAGGCAGCCAGGACAGGCTAATAACTAAAAAATAGCAACCTATCTTATAGTTATTTTATAAGATAGGTTGCTATTTTATTAAACTAAATCTATTTTAATTATATTACCTATTTTTAGTCTAATTTTAGTGATTTGACAATCAATTATATCACCTATATTAGTTGCTAAGTATTTAGGGTAAGAAACAATTATCGAATGGTCTTCATTTTCATTATGCAATTTAATGTAATATTTGTAAGTGCCAATGGATGTTATTACTTCTTCTTTTTCGATAACTTGCATTTGTACTATATAAGTGTTTTTTTCTTTAACAGTAAATAAATTGATTACATGAAAGATTACATAAAATAAGAAACTAATTATTAAAATTACTGCTATAATATTTGTAATACCTTCTATAATTAGTTTCTTATTCATATTCTCCTTAAACTTATTCGTATTTTTCATATTTTTATTTTACCTAAATTCATATTTTAAGTTTATATGTTTATATTTAGTTTTTCAACTAATCTTGTTATATCAGAAAGAGTTGCACTATGTAGATCACAATCACAAATACCATCTTGTGCATATGAATTATATAATGTTTGAAGCTCTTTTAACTTATTATCTGTAGAATCATCTAACAGACTTTTTAAATAGTGTGCTTGTTCTGTATTTAATATATCTTCCGCTAAAACTACACAATCAAAAAGCATAGTGTTTAATTTGGCTAATCTTTTAGCAAACATTCTATCTGTCATATTTGTCATATTCTTACCACCATTCACAATTTTCATTGTAGTGCCACCAGTTGCCACTTTCATATTCAATACAAAGATTGTTATCAGAATCAAACCAAACCTTAACAGGTTCACCCTCACTCCAATTTTCAAAAGCTTGTTTGTGTCTGTCGTAGCACTTTGCTGTTAACTTTTCCATTTTTTCTTTAACAGCTTTAAATTCAGCAACTGTCTTAGTACCTTTAATTATTGTATGCAAAAATATCACCTCACTTTAATCTAAAATATACTATTTTCTTTTTGATAAAGTAATAGTAGAGCAGAAGCAGTCATACGTTGCAATTCTTCATTATCAGATAATATGAATTTAGTTGCATTATCACCATCTATAAAATTGTAGTCTTTATAGATAGTAACACCTTCTTTTACCTCTGTTACTACATCTAATAAAAGATCACCACCAAATTCTTCTATATCTTCTTGCAGCTCATTAATTATAATAATTTTTTACCACTTTTATAATCAAGTCCATTAAGCTCATTAATATCAAAATTTTTCATATAGCACACATTTAATCCTTTCTTTTTAAGAACTTCTTTAATTTATGTATAAATTATAACATTATAATTGTTAAATGTCAATATTTTACAGTAAAAATGTAATATTTTATATATAAAAAAGAAGTAAGACTATTTTTCTTTTAATTGTAATAGTTAATCTGTGTCATAATGACACAGATGTTAAATTGGGATAAATGCAAAAAATTGATTAAAGTTATTGCATAGTTTAAATGCTTTTAGACAAGTTGTAACTTACAATATAAGTAAAATTAATTTTATTGGTGAATTTTCAATAAGTTAAAGAGATTTAAGGGAGGACATAAAATATATGAATGATTCAGAACATAATTTAATTTTTGATGTAATTGAACAGCTTAGAAGCGTAGGACTTAATAATATGGCACAAGATGTATATAATGCATCAGTTAATGTTGATTCAGTTCATAGATTTGCAAACAGTATTTCTCAGTCAGATTTAGATGCTGTGGTTAGTAATTTACAGGAAACATATTTAAAGGCTATTAAGGAACTTACAGAACATTACAATGTAATTAGTGATTCTAAACGTGAAGTAAATATAAATGAAGTTCAGCATAAGTTCAACTTCTTAAAACCTGAAAATAAAGAAGTGCGTTTATATGCGTATTTATATAATCGTATGAATGGTTTGGGTGGGAAGATTCAGGACGTTTATAATAAAACACTTGATAATTTCAAACAGTCAACTTCTGATTTTAAAAGATCTGCTTCTGATAGTTGGAATAAGTTTGTTAATGTTATGGATAAGGCTAAGAAGTCTTTTTCATTAGGCAAAGACTTTTTTGTTTCTAAGTGGAAGAGAGAATATTATGGTGCGTGTATGAAAATTCATACACAGGCTATGACTAATTGCCAGAAGTGGATTAATCATTTTGAAGCTGCTGAAAAAAATGTAAATAGAACTGAATGCAAATTAAATGATATGTTTTATAAGATGGCTAATTCACAGATGAATATTAGAACTAATAATGTTGTTAATGCTATCAGAGGAAAAGAATTTGTTTCTAACATTGAAGTGAAGCCAAAACATTTTAAGTTAGCTGATTTATTTAGAAAGGGATTTCATAAAGGTATTTTTCATTTTAAAAATAAATTTAAAGCTAATTATGATGTTATGCAAGATTATCTTAATAAGACAGCTACAATCCCTAGTACAGTTTATAGTGTTTCACTTAAAGGTATGCGTGGTGGAGAAATTTACGGTATATATAATAAATTGGATGAAAATAATATTGATTTTGATGTAAGAGAAAAGGATGATATTGGCTATTTAATATTTAAGTCAAAAGAAGATTTTACAAGAGCTTTTGATGTTGTTAATGATGTTAGAAGTGTTGTTAATGGTGTAAATGTTGAAACAGAAGTAAATACTTTTGATAATGTGTCTGAATCAGTTAAACCAGAGAATGTACAGGATGTTGTTGAGGATATTAAGGAGTCTGTTATAGAAGAGATTGTTCCAGCAGAATATATTGAAAGTATTAATAATATTAAAGAAGAAAATGTTTCTAATATTAATGACAAAGATATTAGCAAGGATAAAGATGTTGATTTGAGTGCAAATTATATTCATCTTGATTTATCTGATAATAATCTGGCAAATGCAGTATGTGAGATTGCTGATAAATATGAGATAAATTATAGCAAGGAAGGTACTTCATTATATTTAAATGAGACAGAAGAAAATTCACGTAACTTTAATATGGTATGCGAAGAAGCACAGGCATATATAGCTGATAAAAAAATAAATACTTATCATAATAATTTACCTGGTATAAAAATTCATTCATCCGCTGAAGAATCAATTAGGGAAAATAATTCAAGATTATTGGATGCATCAGGTAATACTATCGGTGTCAGGATGGAAAAGAGATATGATAATTATTTATCAGGGAGTACACAAATAATGTCGTCAAGCATTATTAAAACAGATGATAATTCAACTTTATCTGTAATGAAAAATAAAACATTAGTTGAGGGGATTGTTGCAGAAGAAAATATTCTTGTTATTAAATCTTCTAAGCAGCCGGATGGTTCATTTATAGATCAGAAGTTTGAATATAGTTATAATTCTGAAGACAATGTGTATAGGCAAATTAAAGATGGAAAGGTTATGTTTGATGTTAGCTTTGATGATGAGCTGAATGTTAATAAGAATATCTATTTTGATAACAATGAATCTGTTGACCTTCGTGAAAATTTACACACAACAATTAAAGAAAAATTTGAATTAGATATTGAAAAGATATCTCCTAGATTTAAGAGCATTAATGCTGATCTTAATGAAAAAGAAGTAAATATTCTTGAAAATCATTATGATAGCATGATGGATAATTTTAAGAAAGTAATTAAAGATATTACGATTAATAAAAAGCTGATTACTAATGAGAATGATACTATCATAGAAACAAGAATACCTTTTACTGTTGGCGATTCAGCTAAGTTTATTCAGATTCCTAAAGATAATTTAAAAAAAGTTGATGATGATAAAACAATATTAACATCAATAAATATTAATGGCTATTATCAGGTATTTGATAATCTTGGTAGAGCTGAAACAGTAAGAGGAAGTGAACTTTATAAGAATTATGATTCTGTGAATAGAAAATTTGAAAAAAATTATTCAAATAATAATTCTGAAAAAAGCAAAGGTACTAAAGATGTTAATGTAGATAAAAATATTAATGACTTTAGAAAGAAAAAGTCAAGATAAAGTAGGTGTATATGTGGTAGTTTATTGTATTCATTCGCTATATGATTTGAAAACTGGAGAAGAAAAATGTTATAAGGAGAATTTAACTGTGCCTGATTCTGCTAATTTAGTCAATCAGTATAAAACAGATAATGATATTGAACATTGTTTTGAATATTTTAAAGCAGAACAGGATGCAGATAGGCATTTAAAGAATGTTAAAAATCAGATGCTTTATAATGAGATATATAGAAGACGTAGAAAGGGAAGGTGATTTGCATATCTGTCATTAATTAATATATTTTACTTCATTCATAATAACAAAGATGTTTTTGAATGAAGTAATATTAAGAAAATAAATGCTGGAGGTATTTGTATATGCAACCTGAAAAATTCACCAAAGAATCAGAACAGTTTCAGTTTTTTTCTAAATTATCGGATTTTGGTAAGTATGCTGCTTCATGTGAATATAAGGATATGTATCTGAAAATTGGAATGTTGATTTTAAATGAACTTAAGACAGTAGATTTTACTGAATTAAGAGAGCCATTAAATACATTTTATAAAACAATGTCTAAATATTGGAATATTGGTTCGGATTCTGCTGATTGGCAAAACATGATTAATGATTCTGATAATTATATAAAGACACTTCCATTTGAAAGGCAGGAGTTTATGACTAATGTATTTAATGCGATGATGGAAGGTATTAATGATAAATATATGAAAGAATGTGAACATAATAGAAAGAGTAGGTAAGTTGTATGAATGCGATTTGTATGAATGATGAAATTGTATTAAGTTCACTCGATGATGTTGTTAAATATATTAATAACATTGAAGGTGAATTCATTATTAATGTTTCATGTGATGATTCTATAAAAAAAGGAGAACGTGATGGAAAATGAGTTAAAAGTAGTATCTATAAGGTTGTGTGATGATAGAACCTTACTTTCCAATGTGAGTATTAATTCGCCAGAAGCTGCTATTAATCTTTTAGGAAAGTATCTTAGTGATTTCGATAGAGAAGTATTTTGTGTTATTAATCTTGATTCTTCTCTTAAACCTATTAATTGCAGTTTTGTCTCTGTTGGGACTATTAATGCTTCAATCGTTAGTCCGAGAGAAACATTTAAGTCGAGTATTCTTAGTAATGCTGCATCAATTATGGTTATGCATAATCATCCTTCTGGAAATCTAAATCCTAGTAAACAGGATTGTATGGTTACAGATAATCTTGTACAGTGCGGTGAGCTATTAGGTATTCATGTAATTGACCATGTTATTGTGGGTCCTAACGTAGGAAGATATTACAGTTTTAAAGAGAATAATGTTTTAGGTGAAAAAAAGCAGAGTTTTTCAACAAATAGTGAGGATATAAGTGTTCAGCTTGATATGGTAGCTGAAAGTGCTGGGTACAGAAGAAAAAGCAGATAGGAGTGATTTTATTATGGTTAAATTAGGGGTTGCACATAGTGTATTAGATTCGGAAACTGTTCAGGTGGAAGATTTGTTTGATGGTGAGTTATATTCAGTTAAATGTAATGCGATAAATGTGTTGGATATAAAAGAGAAATTAGAAGATAATTCTGATGATATATTAATTGAATTTGATGATGATACTATGGAGATGATTGATTAAAAGAGGTGTATTTATGAGTGATGATAGGCTTAAGGAGCTTGTAAATATTGCAGAAAATAATATTTTACAATTGTTTGAGGATAGCAATAAAATGGAAAGTTATCTGGATAGGTTATTACTTAATCCGGATATTACTTATTATGCAGCTTCTATGGTTGATGGAGCAGCTTTTGTAGTAGATACGTATGATGGCTGGAAAGCCAGAGGATATAATGTTAATAGTGGTGAACATGGAATATCAGTTTTTAATAAGAGAAAACGGATAAAAAGAAAATTCATAGATGAAAGAGGAAGAGTTAGAGAGCTTTCATCAGCTAATTTTGAGGAGAGACAGAAGATAAAAAATGGTGATTTAAAGCTAAGTTCTGACCTTAATTCTTATTATGTGGTTGAGCATTTATTTTCCCAGGAACAGACGACAGCTAAGGATGTTGATTTACATATTGATATTCCTGTTAGTAATTTGAATTATGAGAATATGAAAACACTTGTTGAGAATAGTGTTAATGATATTCTTGATGGTGATGATTTTGTTTTGCCTAATTCTGTGATGCAGTATACAACTGTACTTTCTACATATCTTATGTGTCTTAAGGATAATGTTCCTATAAATAAGCAGGAATTGTTTGATAAGACTATGAATAATATTTCAACTTTAGATAAGCTGGGTTTAAGTGATAAGAAGTTAGTCCTTAATTCTGTTACTAAGGTAGTCCGTTCAGAGCATACTTTAGATTTGCTTAATGAGTTTAAGAAAGAATTGGATGAACAGAGAATTGTTATTGATAATTACGAATGTATTAAAGTTTCTGAATGGAGTAATGACAGTAAAACTGAAAAATATTTGTTAGGTCAATCTGTAGTTGATAGTGATTTTTTTTATGTTAATGTAAATGATTCTCGTGAAGGATTTGCTGGCAGCTATAATTATGAATTTGATCATTTACCTACAAAAAAAGAAGCAGAAGATATTCATCTTAACAATATAGCTGCAATAGATATAGATAATCATGACCAAGATCCTTTAGGACAGTACTGGCAGTATGGTACTACTGAAGATATTGAAAATGATGTTCCTGATGAATCTATTGATAAGCAGGCTGATAAGAAAGAAACTTTTAATAAAAAAATAGAGGATTTCGGTAAGAAAATAGGTGGTGCCAGAAAAGATTTATGGAAAGACAGAGGATTATCAGTTAATGATCTTACTGATATGAATATTCCTGAAAAGACAAAGTTTGTTACTAAAAATAATGTGTTTAAAGTGCCTGATTATCAGGAACTTGTTAATAATGGACTTCCGGTTCGTGTAGCATACTTTATTAAAAAGGTACGTGATGCATTACCTACAAAGCCAACTTTTACAGAGCTTGAAGCTTCTGATGAAGTATTACTTAATGAAAAAATGGAGGGATATGTTGAGTTTGTATCTGGATTTAAAGATGCACTTATGAATGTAAAAACAGATGATGATATTCTTTCATTTTATAATAATACTATTAAGGATGTTTATGTAAAGAATAGTGCTTATAGAGTAGTTCCTACAGAGCTTAGTCATGGCTGTATGACTAACAAGCTTTTTAAAGCCTGTCAGGTAAGCAGATATGAATTGACTAAATATGATAGGGAAATAGAAAAAAAGCAGTTTTGTTACTCAGAAGAAGATAAGAGGTTAGCCGGCTTTAAAATTATAAAATTTAATGATTCATGCAAGATTGAAGATGATAATGGCAGAACTGTAGTTGCTGTTAATGAGGGAACTACTACTTTTTTTTATTACCCGGATAATAAGGATGCAGATTATGCGAATCCTTCTAATTGGGAGAAAGATACTTATTTTGTAACATTTAAGCATTCTGTTTTAGGAAATAATTATACTTTCGACCAGGCAAAAGAAGCTGTTAATAAAATAGCTGATGGTAAATGGAAACTTAAAAATCAAATGACTAAGGATACAGAAAAGAAAAAGAGGAAGACGAGGTTCGTTCCAAAACAGCTTAAACATGTTGTTAGAGATGGTCCTTGTTATGGTATTGATGAAAATAATCATGCAACAGGTGATATGTATCTTAATACATTCGGTTTTGTAGGTGGCGAATTTGGTAACTGGATGAATGAAAATGACAGACAATTTTCTCTTGATTATGGTTACAATGCATTGATGGATCTTGCAGATGCATTAGATATAAAATCTACAGATATTAGTTTTAGTGGTGAGCTTTCAATTGCTTTCGGTGCAAGAGGTCATTCTGCTGCATTAGCTCATTATGAACCACTTCGTCAGGTAATTAATCTCACTAAAATGAAAGGTGCAGGAACACTTGCTCATGAATGGGGACATGCACTTGATAATATTCTTTCTAAAAAAATGTTTGATAGTAATTTTGATTCATATCTGACTGATGAACATGGAAAAGCTCTTAGCTCTGTTAAAGAATTAATGAACACAATTAAATATTGTGATGTATCAGATTCTTATAAATTAGATAAAACGGAATTTTATAAAAATTCAGAATTATGTGATTGCTATTATTCTAAAGAAAGCATGGGATATTGGTCAAGTGATAAAGAGATGTTCGCTCGTGCTTTTTCATGCTATGTAGAAGATAAGTTAGTTGAATATTCTTGCAGATCTGATTATTTGTGTGGACTTTCTGATTCTGCTGTGTTTATGCATGATGGTAAGATTAAAAAAGCCTTTCCTGATGGTGATGAAAGGAAAGCTATTAACAAGTGTTTCGATAAAGTATTTGACCAGCTTAAGGAATTAGGATTGTTACATTCACAGGAGCTTGTTCCTGTTAAAAGAAAAAGCAGGTAATAAAAAGGAGAGAGAGTAATTATTATGAGAAAGACAGTAGAAAAAATAATAAAAAGTGCAAATAAGCATAATTATTCTAATGATATTATTGATATTTTAAAAAGAGAAGACTTATCTATAGATATAATTAAAAACATAGACAATTATTATTATATAAATAGAGAATATTATGCTTCAGAAGAAATATGTAATGAAATTAATAGAGTTTTATCATTCCCGTTTGCAGGCAGCCAGAAAGAATATAAGAAAAAATTATCATACTGTCTGCCAAAATATTACAAGGATTGCATTCTTGGCAGCATTAACAAAAGACGTATTTTTTTTCTTAATGATTATGAAGGGTTTAACGAAACATATGCTATTTTATTGCAAAGAAATATTAGTTATTGCATCATAAAGAAAATATATAACTTTATAAAAAAATACCATATCCATGAAAGCGACATATTGAATTTCACTTTTTACATAAAACAATTAACAAACATCGATAATATTGAATTTTTATTCACAGTATGGTCTGAATGCTATATGTTTGGTGAAAAAAACAATGTTGCAGATTATGATCTCTATTTTCAAGAGTTTGGTGCTTTAATAATATCCACCAGTCTGACTATACTTGATCAAGATTTTGCAATTGAAGAATATATCAAAAAAAATGAATTACCTGTCGGATATTCATGTCTATATGATGCCAAATTCAAATTTTATACAGACTATATATGTAAGCCATCCGAATTAATAAGTATGATTACTAAAAATTTTGACTTAGATGCAAAATATGTTAATTCAGATATGGCAATACAGTATAATTCAACACAGCAGGAAAACGAAAAAATCAGTAAATGTATAAGTCTGGCTAATGAAATAGATACTTGTTTAAAGCTTTATAGTAAAACTGGTCTTTTGTATATGTGTATTAGAGAAAATAATATATATATCAAATTAACTGAATATCCAATGATTAATATTTCAAGATCTTATGGAGAAAAAAATATGAAGAATATCGTGCCGGAAACCCAACTACAATGCAGTTTTATATTTCACCATCTGGAGATATTTACCAGAAAGCGAAATATAAAAAAGGATATTATCCATTAAGCGTAAAACAGTTAATAGAACTGATGGAATACAAGTATAATGATGACTTTGTTAGGTTCATCAAATTATACATTGACTATTTGATAAGCAAAAATGTTTTCTTTAAGGACGTACTTACAGATTGTAAAGAAAACTGCCTGATGCCATTAACTGTAAATGAATGTATGAATTATCACAACAGAGCTGAGCTTATTAAAGGCAAATATAAAAAAGCTGAGGGTATTAATATACAATGGAATAAAAGAAATTTGAACTTAAACTATATTATCATTAAGTCCATGCCTTATGTAGATAGCAAAGGTAAAGAGATTCTAAAGCAAATCAAAACATTTGACCTAAGTAAGATAAACATAAATAAATATAAATGGGGAGGATATAAATACAAGGTAAAGGATTTCCTTTATGAAATAATCAGGAAGAATATAGAAGATAATTTTAAAAAGGAATATGAAAAGAAAAAGAAACTAATGTATGAAAAAACCCAAGACGAACTATCTGAATTACAAGATATTTTGCCTGATGAACAGGACTCATTAATAAGATATGATTATAACTTTAATAATGATTTTAATAATGAATTAGAACGCATTATCTATGACTATATACGAATGTGTTTTAATAATAGAAATAGTAAAGTCAAACTTAATATCAAATCTGTTAGTGAGATACGCAACAGGCATGATGATATTAATAGAAACACAAATACAGATAAAAATACAGGTAATGTCAAAGTACCTAAGAACAGTATTTTTAATGAATTAAGAAACATATTGCCAGAAGAATTTGAGTGGGTTAAGACTAGAAAAAGGCTCATACTTGAAACCAAAGTACAGCATCACTGCGTATGGAGTTATTACAGTCTGATTAATAGTGATGAATGTGCGATCTATTCATATGTCGATAAAGACGGCAGTAAGAGTAGTGATGATGTTTCAAGAAGATATACTATCGAATTCAGATACGACCATAAAACAAAAAAATACTACGTCAACCAGACACAGGGACGTTTCGATAGGGTTAACTCATCAAAAATGACTGAGTACATCAATGGGTTGCTAGATAAATATTATTATTGTCAAAAGAGTGTTGCAGTATAAAGCATATTATTTGCAGTTCTCTAAAAATTACTACTATATGTGGTGTTATTAATGGAATATTTTGTTTATGAAACTGGAGCAACTAAGACTATCTATTCTAAGAGCTTCGATGAAATTTTGAATTGTTTTGATAATAGAAGAAATGCTGATGACAGAGGACGTTATGTTTCTTTTGGTGTTATGATTAATGAAAATTCTTGTTTTGATATTGTTGGTTCTGATAGGAAGCATATATATCTTATTAATGATTATAAGAGGATTATGAGTAAGTATGATGCTGATATATCTAAACCTGTATATGATGCTGTTAGTGAATTAATAGATAGATATAAAATTAATTTACAATTAACATGCAGTAATCTTTTAGGTGGGAATGCTTGCTTAATTACAATGGAAAATTCATCTTTTTCGTATATGGATGATAAGATTCCGTTATTGGCTAATAATCTTAATATTAAGAGCTGCATTAATGAGGTTTTAATAGAAGGGACTGGATATATACCGTATAATGATTTTGTTAAATTAACATATAGTAATGATTCTGTTAATGAAAAACCTGTTGCTAAGATGATTAATGTTAGCTATGTAAATATTACTGGTGGGACAGGACAAGCTGATTTGTTGCCTATAGAATATTTGCAGTTTATTGAACCTTTTTCAAAGGAATATAAGCTGACTATGTATGATTGTGATTTGGATAGGTCTATTCCATATGCTTCTTTTGATAATAAGAAAGAAGCTGTTAGAATGTGTTTTGATTTAGGCATTCCATATTTAAAGGAACGTTCTAATTCTGGTCCTGAGATTTTTGATTCTAAAGGCAATCTTGTGTTCAGAACTGATTTTTATAATAATCTGTTTTTAGATACTCGAAAAGTTGCTGAATCAGAGTTTGGTGTGGATTTCAGTAAGGCGGTTGAACCTTATTCTAATGGTAGACTGTATGCACAAAATCTTGATGATTATTATATGCATCAGGAATATTATTCAGGTAAAATCAAAAATGAAGTACCGGATAGTCCATATAATGAACATTTTGCACATATAAAAAGAAAATCTCGTTAGGCGGTAAGTTAGTATGATAATATGGGCATTTCCTGGAATAGGGAAGAGTAATATACATCTTGGCAGTGTGATAGATTGTGATGCTGCATATTTTAAGTTTAATATTTCCAAAGATACTATTTTACATAATAATGAAATGATGCATGATTGTTCTTTAAATGGTGATTATCCTGCTAATTATATAAAATATGTTAAGGATTGTGATTTAGTTTATGATTATATTTTGATTAATTGCGAACCAGAATTAATTTCTTCTTTTTCAAATGTACGTATTATTTATCCGGATGCTTCGTTAAAAGATGAATATATGCATAGATATATTGATAGAGGTGATAATAATTCGTTTATTTCTTATATGGATGATAGTTTTGAAGAAATGGTTAGGCATTTTGATTTGTTACCTCACAAATATAAAGTTAAGGTTATGAAAGAAAATAAATTTTTAAATGATATTTTAGGAGAGATGCGTATGGAATTTATGAGTAAAGCTGCAATGGTTGCAATTATAAGTGAAGCAGATAATTATGGTTTATTTAATATTCCAGATGGTTTATCAGTTGAAAAAACAGCTGATGAAATATTTGAAGGGCATATAGAAGTTGATTTTGATAAACTTAAGAATGAACTTGATCTTGCATATAAAAATGAAGCTTTGGAAAAAAAGTTTCAAGAGAATAGGAACGGTTTATCTCATACGGAATTAACTAATTTAATCATGGATTCTATGGTAAGTGGTGCTGCTGATATTTATTATGGTGAAGTTGCTCCTTATAGTCATGGATATAGATATACATTTGATGGTAAAGATTATGAAATGTATAATTGCTCTGAATTTTTTGATTGTCCGGAAAAAGTTTGTACTGCAATAGAAAAGGGGCAGTTTGTAATTGACATTGATAAGCTCGATTCATTAACCAGGTCTGCTTATAAAGCTGTTGAAAATTCTTCATATATCTATTCTGATACTTTAGGCTGGAAGTTAGATGATTATTATTATCATCATATTCATAGATTAAAGGATGTTCATGAACTTAAGGGACTTGATGCTATTGTTTCTGGTAAATGCAAGGGTACATATAGTAATTATATGGCATGTAAGGAAAATACACTTATTCGTCAGATGGTTGCTTTTAAGGGATATTGTCTTGATTATGTTATGAAAAATAGCAATAGTGATGATTTTAGTGGAAGATTTCAATTAGCATTATCTGAATATCATAGCAGGCATGGACTTGATATTTCTGATATTGATAAGTGGTGTAATGATAATTTTGAAAAAACATTTGAATCAGCTTCATTTAAAGCACCTGTAAAGAAACGTTAATATTATATTTATATGATTATACAAATATTGACAAATGACAAAAAAGATGTATAATAAAGAAAAACTGTATTTGAAAGGGGCTATTAGATTTGCTGGATGATATATGCACAAATACAAGATTTATTAAAACAGGGATTTGTGAATATGAACTACCAGAAAATGAAAGTACTGTAGGTACACTTCTTATCTTATCTGTAGATTTGATAAACAATCCTGGTTATATCCGAATTTAAAGTCTTGGAAAGTATATGAGGATGGCGAGGAGCAGGATGCATTAAGGATTATGACGGAGGGATAATGCATGGCATCATCAAAACGTGAAATATCGTTTGATTTAGATACAAAAGCTTTGAGTAAGTATTATGATAATATATCAATGGCATATTCAGATTTACGTAATGAATTTGAATAGATGGAGAGCTGCCAGATAAGAAAAATAATTAAGCACTAAGAAGAAAGAACAGGGAGTGATATAAAATGGTACATAATTTGTCAAAGATAATTATGGATTACGGAGATTCTAATTGGACAATAGGCGTATTAATAGGGGTTTTAATAATTATAGCAGGCATTATTTTGTGGATAATAGACATGGCGACAGGAAATTTTGATCTAGGAGTTCGGACTACACCAGGAATTATAATGATTATTGTTGGGGCGTTTATTGCAATTTTGCCAACAATAGGTTGCACCTGTGATAGTAAACAGAATATACAGACTGCTATTAGAAGAGAATATGAAGATGCTTCTTTTGATAAGAAGGATAATAAATTTGTAAGTAATAATAGAACATATATTTATAATATTAAAGACAGAAAAATAGTTGTATATACAGTAATAGATAATGAGAATATTAAGATTATTGAGTAATTCTTTATAAGGAGAAAAAGTATGAAAAACTATGATATTTATTCAAAAATTTTTTATGGGAAAGTAGGTTCAGGAAAGACAACAAGTATTATTAACGATTTAAGAAAATTAATAACAAAATATCCCGATATTAAAATCTTTATCATGGAAGATTTTCCTGAAATAAAAGATGGTATAAAGGATTTTGTATCTATAGAGAATATTTCTACTACTTTAAATGATGATATTGATTTAATTGTAGTAGGAGATTATGTATCACAGAATATACCTATATCTTTATTAACGCCTTATATTTATGATAAACCTATATGGTTTGAACTAAGAACCGCAAAAGAATTAGAAGTTATAAATCATAAATATGTAAGCGACATAGTTTATTGAGTTATATTAATGTTATGTGTAATGATAGTAAATACTTTTCAGATTCTATTGATAAGTATACAAGTTTTAAAATTATGCGTAAAAGCCGATAATTTTTTGTGTATAAATCTACTTAATAGTTGACAAATAACAAAAGTGTATATATAATACAAATAGTTTTATTTAATCGGTTGATTTTGCTGCCGAAAG
>CAJMOW010000007.1 GCA_905215145.1 uncultured bacterium
AAACTAAAGAATAACTATGATAATACTTAGTGGGAACTATCCTAGACATCACAATGCTATAATGTTAGAACTTACAGACTTCGATGATAATAAGATTTCCTATCTAGCTAGAATGTCTAGAGGACATCATGTTGATACTCTATTAGTCCCTAGAGAATATAAAGATACATTTGAATCTACAGAACTATACAAGATGTTACTACCTAATATTAGCATGGGTGGTGTACAGTTTGCTACAATATATTATTATGATTGACGTTAGAAGAACATTAGAGAACTTACATCAAATACTTCCAGATTTAACCTTAGAAGAATTATTTAAAGTTCTTGACAATATAGTAGAAGTTCCGCAATTTAACTTAGGACAGACAACTATACGTAGAGATGCTAGTAATTGGAACCCATATGACTCTGGCACATTTATATCTAGTGCCAGTAAATAATTGTATGTAACATTCTCAATAAACATAGCAATAATTATAACAATAAAAGCCCAACTTAGCTTAATTGCTAGGCTGGGCTTTATTTATTCTTTCTTATCTTCATCCTTATGTATAAATCCTTTCTTCCATATACCAGTTACACTATCAATTCCTAATAATCCCATCACACATAATAGAAAGGTATCTATCATCAGTGGAGCTTGTACGCACATAACAGTACAATAAATTAATACTATTACTGCTACAAACCATCCTATCACCCCACATACTCTCTTACTACTAATTCCAGAGTGTGAGGTAAACATTTGCTTTAGGAATGTAGTAAATTTCATTCTATCAATTCTGATATTAATAATTATTTATATCTTTGTAGTTATTAACATTTAAATTTATAAGATTATGCTAACAGCTGAAATTATCCCGTCTGTAAAAGTCAAACATGCTAAAGATACTACAGACAATTCTAAAGTCTGGTTTGATTATTGGGCGAAACATGTTAAAGAGGATATATCTGCTTATAAATTCTGGCATTGTGAATGTTGTAACAGAGATGTACCTATTAATGAAATGGTAGGTGCTCATGTTATTAAAGCTGATAATTCAGACGATACTGTTTACATTTATCCTACGTGTGACACTTGCAACAAGACTTACAAAGGAGATAAGGCAGATACTAAGACATTCTCTGTACCCATAACCGAACTTATTCCAGTTCCTTAACTCTAGGCAGTTCTCGTAACATTGCAACAATCTCTGTAAATATAGGAGATACTTTAATTGTATCTCCTTCCTTCATTACTATGGAATACTCTCCATTGTACTCTGTAACTATGCAATACTTACCCTGTAAGTAACAAGTAAGCACTAATCTTTCAACTCTACCAGTAGTAGTTACTGCAACATTACCTGCATAGTCTTTATCTTCCGATATTTTATAATTTAGTAATTCATTATCCATATTAATTCTTATTTTATAATTAGAAACTCATATCTGTAACTCCATCTGTAACTTCCCATTCTCCTTTACAATTAAACAATTCTTTTATCTCTTCGTCAGTACGTATAATGTTAGCTTCATTAAGAACTTGGAATTTACCATAATCCTCATAAATTAGTTCTGATAGTTCAGAAGATGTTTTACCATTTGTCATCATATAATGTTCCTCCTATTAATGGGGCGGCTATCGCAGGTGAGTGCTTACTAAGCCACTTAGTAAAAGCTATAATATCTCTTTCATCCACACTGTTAAGCCACTCTGTCATATTATTATTTATTCCAGTATCTTTAACATAGTTTCTTCTCGCATATTCCCACATGGCTGGTGTAATGTCTTGATTACCTTCATTTAGACCATAATAATTCTTGATTTGGGTTCCTCTAGCTGTCTGCTCAGTAGCTCTGCTCTGACGGAAATAATCACGTCCTTCTGGTCTTTTAAAGTATTGTCTAACATTATATGCCAATTCAGCTTCTTGCTCCTTGCTTGGTCTGTACATGTAATGCACTAGTTCGTGAGCACCTACATCTTGAGCTTGTGCGTCAGTAAGTTTATCCATTACATCTTTATTTACAGAATATGATTGTCTATATAAACCAATACCAGGCTGTTCTCCTAACGTGGCAGATGTTTCTATCTTAGGAGTACTATTTAATATGTCTGTTCTCAGATTTGGAGAATACCTAGGTATATCACCATACTTCTCTAATCTATCAAACCCACCGTTCCATAACCGATATTTTACTAATTTAAAACCATCTCCTTGCCAGTTGGGATGTGCATAATCTGGTAACAATTTAGCAAGTTCCTCATTACTTAATGCACTAAATTCACTCAGAGGTCTAGGAGCAACTCCAGACATATCAAGTAAAAGAGAATGATTGGCTGGAGTGGTTAGTTGCCTAGACCCCTTCTTAAACAGCCTACCATTCTTCAAGTTATCTCTAAAGCTAAAGATTACTTGATTATTGGAATATCCATTATCATATACATTATTAAATATTACACCATCTGCATTCATCTTATCTGCTGCTCGTTCTAATGCTGCTCTATTAGGTACATCACCTACAGTAACTATTGGTCTCTCTAATTCTAAGTCACCTTCTACTCTATAAGGTCTCTTGGCAAATCTCTCTCTAGCCTTAGCTGCTTTCTCTGCCTTACCTGGAATAGAATGATTAGCTGCTGTTCTTGGATTGCCGAATTTACCTTGATACCATATACCAGCTTCGGGAGCACCTTCATAAACAGCATCCCATCTCTCTGGATTATATAATGTTAACTTAGTAGGAGCATCAGTATCATGTACTACATGTATGGATTGTCTAGGTCCCCAACCTACATTATTAGGTAATGGTTCAACTGAAGGAGTTCCTTTGTCTATAGTCTTACTAATTACTCTAGCTCTAGCCCATTTGTTACACTAGCCGCTAAATCCTCCACTGGTTTAAGTCTAGGCCCAAACTTATTAAAACCATGCAGTCCTATATATGAACCAGGATTAGTAAATTCTGCAAGGACGGGATTCATTCCAGCATTAGTCATCATGTCTCCCCATGTATTATATTTACCTTTACTAAGTTCCCTAGTAGCTTCATCAACTGTTGTACTACCTATAGCTTCACTCAATACTGGAAGAGGCCCAAACATTGTACCTGCTAATAATGTACTAATATAAGGTGCAGCTTCTCTCCTACCTTTATCTACAGCACCAGCCAGATTAATATTTCTAGGAGTAACTGTTACTTCTGGTAGAGTTACATTATTCATACCATTCTCATTAGTAACTGGCAATACCATATTACCTCTCTTATCATAACCTCCCATATATTTAATAGGTTGAGCTGGATTTTGATATTTAATAATTCCACCACTTCTGTAGCTATTATATACCTTCTTCAATGTATCAGCATAATTCCTAGCTTCTGCATATCTTCTCTTACCTTTATTAGAACCAGTTAGCTTAGCTACAAACTTATTAATATCATCGTTCTCCTCAAAGTCATATAGTCTCTTTAAGAACTGTACCTTATCTGCTGCATACTCATCCATAGAGTTATAAGACCTAAATTTCTGCTTAATGGCTTCACCTTTAGCATTCTTATCATTACCAGTTACATAATCACCTTTCCATTTAGCTCCAGTAGTCAGATTACCGAAATTGAATTTACCTTGTGCAGAACGTCCCCAAGCACTTTCTAAAGCATCTTGTGATACCAGCATTCTAATTGCATTATCATTAGTGATACCTGCTCTCTTATAAGCATTGGTAAGGTCAGCCATCCATTTACTTCTGTCCTTATAAGGACTACTCCAAGTTGAGTTGGCAGTATTATCAACTACTACTTTACTAGCTACTGGCTTATTGACTACTGGCTCTGCTATAGGCTTACTAGCTACTACTGGAGTTTCTTCTACTGTATCAGACTTGCTGTCTTCTCTTTCTGGTACTACTAATGCCTGCTCTGTATTATATGTAGTAGGTATGTAATACTCACTGAATGGATTGATAGGATTAGTAATGTCAGTGTAATCTATTGTAGGATTGTTTACTGGAACATAACTAACGAATCTCATTCCCACTTGTCCTTTACGAATACGTCTCTTGTAAGTAGGTCTGCTAGACTTAACAAACTTCTTACGCATATCTCGTTTACCATTAAGTTTCTCTGCATCTTTGACTGCTGGAGATTTCTTAAATGTAAATTTACCTCCTACTTTCATAGCCTGTCTAACAGATCTACCTTCAATCCATATAGGATTAGATTGCTGTAATATAAATGGAGTTCCTACCTTATCCATTAAAGCTGCTTGTTTAGTAAGCCTTACTTGATCCGGAGCATTTGGAGATTCATTCCATCTCTTAGCATAATCAGCAGGATTGAATTTCCACATGTCTTGAGAAGTCTGCTTTAGTTTGCCCTTATCCATTTGAAGTTTAATCACATGACCACCTACATCATCTATAGGTCCTACATAATTAGTTCCAGGATTTCTGAAGACCATAAACT
This sequence comes from uncultured bacterium, assembly GCA_905215145.1. The sequence goes on from CAJMOW010000007.1 coordinate 4,453, forward strand.
CGGTATCTCCTGTACGCATTATCATGTCTCCTTCTTTACCTATAACTTTACCTACAGGGTTATTTCCGGCATATTCTGCAAATTCAGAGCTACTAAATTTAAGAGGTCGTCCTTGTGGTACTACAGAGCGCATTTCATATCGTCTGTTATATATTCCAGGATATAACTGCTCATATCTATCACCATGACTAAATCCTCTCTTAGCTTCATTATTACTAATAGGTTTAATATTACTGGTAGCTTTATTAAAGAATACTCTCTTAATAATTGGATTCTCTCCGAATATGTACTGAGCTACTAAGTTTCTGCCCTCTAAATTACCTCCACCAAGTATAGAAGCTCCAGCATAATCAGATGGGTTACCTTTAATTTCTGACAAAGTAACGGAAGCATTTCCTTTAGTTCTCTTAGCTGTCTTATATGCGGCAACTTTAAGAGGGAGTTTCTCCACACCTTGTAGAAATGGAGCTAATCTATTAGTAACAGCCATACCTATATTACTTACAGTTCTGGCTTCTTTATTAAATATCCAATGGTTCTTATTAATAGGATTCCAAGCTAAATCAGCATCTCCCTTAATAAACTTGGACAATAAATTCTTTTGATCTAATCTATAACCTGCTGCACCTCCTATAATAGCACCTGGATTTGTATACTGAGCAATTTCTGATGGAATACCAGTAGTTCTTTCTACCATATTACCCCATCCCCCAGTTAACTTATCAATACCAAATCCATAACCAGCACCCTTAGCTAAAGCTATTGGAGTGGTTATTAGTGCTGCACCAGCTGCTGAAGGAAGTATTGTTCGCTCTATACCTACTAAGGGATTAGTCTCATTACTCATGGAAGCTTTGAATCTTTCTTTAGCTCCTTTAATAGGATGTAGATAATCTTTATTTCTCTCAGCGGGAGTTCTAGTATCATTAGACGGAGTACCACCAAGGTCGACAAGTTCGTATTTCCTAGGTGTTACCCTAAGTCTTTCAAATACCTTTGGCTTAGCTACTGCCGTATTGTCAACCTTGGCGGTATCCTCTTTTACCTTAGACATAAATACAATCTTTAATAATTATAAGTAATTAATCCATCTATATTGAAACACCTTTCTGTTGTAATTAGGATCAGCCCCTGCTGCTCTAGATTCTTTCTCAAAAGATATAGCTCTATAAGCTTTATGACTATCAGCCATAATTAGCAGTCTAATTAACCACTCAATCACATACCATAAATAATAGAATATGATTCCCATCTCAATAATTTGTTTAGTGTGAGTTACTTCATGTCGTACCGTTGAATCAGTCATTCTATCTATTGCTGATTCATTTCTAGTAAATAGAATACCACAGATATTCATATACTGATATCCTTTTACTGGAAGTAACGGATTTATGAAGAACAATAGTTTCCTTTGCTTATCGTACTTAAATTTCATAACTAGTGCTTCCATTTAGCTGCATTGCGTGCGAAGTTGGCCCTCTTCTTTTGTAAAGGAGTAGCATTAGGATTATTAAGTACAGAACGTGCATGTTCTTGTACACTTTGTCCAGCTCTCTTAGCTGATGCTGTAAATTTACCTCTATTCTTCTTCTTAATATGTATCTTATTACCTTTCTTATCTTTGTTGACTAGCTTATTACCACTAGCAAACATAGGGATTCTATCTAAGTCTGCATTAATAAATTTGTCCCTTAGAGAATCACCCAATAGTCTTAATTGCTCTGCGTTGAATTCCATAATTAAATTACACTTTAAATCACTTTGTTGTGTACAAATTTAGGGCTATATTTGCAAATAATCAAATGAATTAGATGAATTAATGATTAGTAGGGTTAATGTTAATAAGTACTAAGGAATTTAATGAATTATTAACTATCAACTTCTAATTGGCAGATTAATGTTATTGGGCAAGCTTAAACTGTTGTATGAGTGGATAGATAAGCTTAATACTAATGTTAAAACTATCATAATAATTGGTTTGGCGTTCGTATTACTGCAAATACATATATCTAACCACACAAAAGCTATTCTAGAAGATTATACTAAAGTAGAGGCTTATGATAAAGCAGCTGCTGAAGAATACACTAAGATGATTACTCCAATCATTAATGATTATGTGGATGCAATTCTGAAAGGAGACAAAGATGCATCTAATGTATTATTACTAAATTATCATAATACGCTAAATAGCACTCATGGCTTGTCTTATCGTTATTTAACTGCCTTGACAGAAAAAAGAAGAGGTTATGATACTAAAGCTCGTATTAAATTATGGACTGATTTGGAGTATATGAACTACGGTGAGGAGATAGAGCTTATAAATGATAATCAGTTCTTACGTATGGATAGTATTCAATCCTACTTTAGAACCTTTCCCAATTTGTGTACTTTATTAGAGGAATGTGATGCTAAATCAGCAGCCCTCTATCCACTGATGGGATTAAAGGACCCTAAAGGAATGATAGTTATACTGTATAAGAATAAGAAGCAATATCACTTAGGATATTACAATTCAGTTATAGCTCCTTATGCACAACGCATATCTATCTTACTAGATTATAACTCAGTTAAGGAGAAATTTAAAGAGTATTATGGAAGTGGACAAAAGGAATGGTCAGGTGTGCTTCAACAACTTAACCCACACCTATTGGAATGAGAATGATGGTAGAAGACATACTTCAGTAACAACATTGATTGGTCAGTATTGTCAAGAGTTTAACTCAGATTTCTGGTCACAGTATAAAGCATTGCAGAAACTATTAAGTCCTGCGCAGTTCTCTATGGAGAAGAAACATCTACTGGATACTAAGAAATTCGATAAGAAGTATTTTATAGATACATATGATTTAGACGAAACAGAATTTAATTCTGTACAGCAAGACATACTGGATGAATGGCAAAGAACCAATAAAGCATCAACCGATAGAGGTACTTCTATTCATTCTGATTTAGAGCATATGTATACAGGTAAAAAGAAATGTACAGTTAAGCAGTATGGAGTGGGAGGTGAATTTCAAGTTAGTGCAGATTATTATGAATTAGATATTGAAAGAGGCGTTTATCCAGAGTATCTAATTTATTACAAATCTGACGATGGAGTAGTACGATTGGCAGGACAAATTGATTTATTAATTAAGGATGGTAATGATATCTATATCGTAGATTATAAGACCAACAAGAAACTGGATGAGAAGTCATTCTTCGATACTAAAACTAAGAAGAGCCAAATGATGAAGTATCCTATCAATAATCTAATGGATTGTAATAAAGTACATTATACTTTACAATTATCTTTATATGCATGGATGCTTCAGCAAATAAATCCAGACTTTATAGTTAAGAAACTTATATTAGTACATTATGATCATTCAGGCAATGTTACTGAACACGAAGTAGAGTATTTAAAGGATGATGTTGAAAGACTCCTTAAATATCACAGAAAGCGGTGTGTATTAGAGGAACTTAGGGATAAAAGGAAGCCTATAGAGTTCTAATGAGTTAATGTAATTTAGAGTATCCTTCAGACTGAGTTCTGAGATATTAAATAGTAGAAGACCATATTTAAACTCATTAGAATCTATGGGATTAGCTAATATTGTTAATGGACATTTAAATGAGCTACTAGGAAGTAATGCTGATATAGCTAGAGCTCGAATGAGAATTTGTAAAGAATGTCCTATTAGAAAGGATTCATTTTTAGGATACTTATGTAGTAGTAAGTTATGGCTGAATCCTAAAACTGGAGATGTATCAACTGAAGAGAAAGATGGTTATAAACGTGGATGCGGATGCAGACTCAGTGCTAAAGTTAGAGACTTAGATTCTGTATGCCCCGCAGGTAAATGGTAATGATTTAATTATGAGTAACAACGGAACAATGGATTTAATGTTTGGTGGCAAAGGAATTAGCTTTGCTGGTGCAGATGGATTTGAAGATTTAAAGAAGGAAGCTGCTGTGGAAGCACATAATAAGGCAGTAGATGCTTACACTAAAGCTTTAAATGAGAATATTAAAGACGAGCTTGCTAAAGCTGAGGAAGTTACAGAGAAGATGAATTCAATGGAAATTATGCCTATTAATTCATACATCTTAGTAAAACCTTATGCTAAAAATCCATATCAGAAGATTGAAGTAACTAAAGGTGGGCTTATTATTCCAGAATATGATGGAGCATTTAAGAATCCAGATACTGGAGAGAAGGATACAGAATATCAATTATCAGTAGTTGCTAATGTAATAGAAGTAAGTCCTTTATGTAAGTTTGTTAAGCCGGGTGACGATATTTATTACAGACGTTCATCTGGAGTACCTGTACCATTCTTCAGACAGGGATTTGAAGTAGTAGCTGAACAGCAAGTTCAAGTGGTTATTAATGAGGGATTAAAGGAGAGATTTAGTAAATTGTAATTATGGAAGAGAAAGTGTTTTATTTACCAGGAGAGGTGGTAACTCTTAGGCAGGATATTCCTTATAAGCCTAAGATGATTGTAGTTAAAAAGGAAACTATGACGTTTAGACCATCCAAAGATGAGAAGAGAGATGATTACTTTATAGGTATTAGATGCAGATGGTTCTCCACTGAAGGTGTTCTTCAAGAGGCTGTCTTTAATACCAAAGACTTATTAAAAGTAGAATAACAATGTCAGTCAATAATAAAGAGAGGGTTCTTAGCCCTCTCTTTTACAAAGACGGAGGTACTTTAAATAAGGATGGTAAAGAATTTGCTTCTTATTTATATGCTATCTCTGGAGCTAAGAACGATGAAGAGTTGCAAAAGTTCTTATTAGATACTGGTATGGAAGAGATTAATAAATTATATACGGATTGGAAGAGTAATAAATCTAAAGTAATGGAAGCTAAAGACGGAGCTAGAATAGACTACATTAAGAGACTTCAAGGTAGATGTCCAGAAGGATATGAGGTTGAGAAATATATGGCTGGAGGTTGTGTTAAGTGTAGAAAGAAGGCTATGGCTGAAAGTAATAAAGTAATTGACGTATTCAAAGATAAATGCGGAGGAAAGGCTAAGAAGAGAATTAAGAAGAATGAGGATGGTAATACCATCACTAAGAATGATACAATTCATACTAAGAAGGGAATTTACAACCTAAGTAACAAGAAGACTCCTTATAAGAAGATGACTCCATCTGATTATAGGAAATTGTCACCTTCTGAACAAACTAGAGTGGATATGAAAGACCAGGGTAGTGGAAGGGCACAATCTGAAGCAGCAACTGCACGTAGTAATAAAATAGGTAAAAAGTTAAATGGAGGCACATTAGTTGCATTCAAGTGTGGTGGTAAAGCTAAGAAACGTATTAAGAAGAATATGGGCGGTACAGTTAGCAATAAATGGAGTATTCCATCAAATGCTAAAGGTGACGCCATTCGTCATATAAACGGAGGTCCTGGCTCAGCAGATAGTACAAGAGAGATGAAGTTTAATGGATTTCAGAAGAAAGCCTTAGCTGGCAAATCGTATAAATAATTTATGAAGGTATTCCTATTTGATAATGCTAATAATAAAGTGATTATAAATGAGCCAGAGGTTCTTCTTATTAAGGAATTCGCTGCTCTATGGACTAATGAGAGGAATAAGACCAAAGAAGACCCTAAAGGCATTTATAAATCTAGAGCTTATAGAGAGCTTACTTACATATGGCTAATGATAGACTGGGCGTCTCCCTATTCTGATTATGCAGAACAAGACAGACACCAAGCCTGTTTACAAGATGCTAATTTAAGTGAAGATGAATGGGCAGACCCAGTCTTCAGAGCTGCATGTAGGAAATATAGAGATATGCAAAATGAATCCAGAGCACTTAAACTTATCAAAGCCGCTCAAGGAGTAGTTGATAAAATTACTGATTATTTCGATACTATAGATTTAAGTGAAAGAGATCCCATTACTGGAAGACCTATTTGGAAGACTAATGATGTGATGAAGGAGATGCAATCGGTTTCTAAAGTGGTGGATGAACTCAAGTCACTAGAATACATGTATAAGAAAGAACAGGAAGAGGAAACTGGAGTCAGAGGTGAAGGTGATATAGGGCATTTCGATAGATAATTATGGCTGGACGTGGAAGACCTAAGAAGAAAGTAGAAGTTCCAGAAACAGTTCAAGAATTGATAAATAGAGTAGAACCCGAATTAGTAGAGGCTATACCTTACGTAGAACCAATTAATAAGGAATCAACAGTTAAAACTAAGTTTGAATGGGATGTTACTGCTAACGAGGAGATTACATATTTCGATCCTACTTTATCTTATGAACTGACTGGTTACCGACCAGTAGACGAGGAGAGAGGGTTAGACTTTGATCCTGCATGGTTTACTGAAGCTAGAGAGATTAAATTAAGAGATGGTAAGTATTGTTCCTATCCTAAGGGATCTAAGAAGTATAATGACTTTTGGGTAGAGGAATTTAGAAGGTGTAATCAAGGATATGAATCACATGGATATAGGATTACAGGTGATAATTACTTCTTCTTAAACTATTACAGACTCAAGAATACTGACGTGTCTCAAGCCGGTTCTGGTCGTGAAACCACATTTCCAGCATTCTTTAGTAAGCAATATGAATACTTCCATTACATAGAATTATGTGAGAAGTTAAGTAAGGATGTGTGTGCCCTTAAAGCTCGCGGAGTCGGATTTTCAGAGATTGCAGCATCACTTGGAGTTAGACTATATACTACTGTTAGGGGTTCTCATACTGTATATGTAGCGTTTACAGAGAAATTCGTTACTGACGTGCTCCGTAAATGTTGGGAACAGCTTGAGTATTTGAATGCAGATACTGAAGGTGGTATGAGACATTTAAGACAGAAATATAATTCTGACATGCATAAGAAGGCTTCCCTTCTTACTAAAGATAGAGAAGAATTTGGATTTATGTCAGATATTGTAGGATTTGTAGTAGATGTTCCTCGTAAGCTTCGTGGAGACCGTGTAGATAGACTATTCTTTGAAGAATCTGGTTCTAATCCAATCTTAGTAAAGACCTACTTACAGAGCACAGCTCTTGTGGAGATTCTGGGTAATAAATTCGGAACTAGATTCGTATGGGGAACTGGTGGTGATCAGGGTCCAGCATTAGATGGACTTAGTAAGATGTTTTATAATCCTGGAGGTTACAATTTCCTACCATATAAGCATAACCATACTAAAGATGGTTCTTATGCTCTGACTTCTTTCTTTATTCCTGCATATACATTCGTAGCTAGAGATGGGTATGTAGATAATAGAGGAGTTACTAATACTGAGAAGGCTAAGAAATTTTATCTAGAACAGAGAGAGTCTCTATTAGCTAATCCTAAAGAACACTTAATAGCATGTGCTGAGTTCTGTTTCACTCCAGATGATGCATTGGCTCTAGAAGGAGATAATCAGTTCAACACAGTATTATTATCAGAACAATTAGCTAATATTAAGCTTCATAAAATGGGACCACATATTGACGTAGGTCAATTGGAATATAACTTTACTAATAATCAACATACTGAAGAAGCTATAGATAGCGTTAGGTTTGTTAGTAATTCAAATGGTAAAGTTAAAATACTTGAGCATCCTATTAGAGGAGAACATGGATCGGTTCCTAGAAATTTATACGTAGCTGGTATTGACGGTATTGATATGGGTGGTGAAGATACTTCTGATAAGACTCAAGACCCGTCCGATTTCTGTGTAGTAGTTATGAAGAGAGCTTATGGTCTTGACGAGCCTAAAATTGTATGCTACTATAGAGATAGACCTAGAACCCTTAGAGAAGCTCATATGACATGCTTAAAGATATTGCAATACTATGACTGTCAAGCAGTACTGGAATCTACAAGAATGTCGACCCTGCAATTCTTCAGAGAGAAACATAAGGAGAATAGACATTTGATGAGGCGTCCTAGAGCTACACAGTCTGATATACAAGGGGGACGTAGTAAACAGTTTGGAGCACCTGCCACTGAAGTAGTTATTAGGCATCAATTGGATTTAATTGCACAGCATATTGAAGATTACTGCCATAATATATGGTTTGAAGAAATACTAGAAGAAGCTATTAAATATAGTTACGAGAATAAACGTAAGTTCGATATTATAGCAGCTTGGGGAATGTGTATGTTAGGAGATGAAGAACTAATGGGAGTAGTTCCCAGGGAAGTTGACAGCCCTAATAATAAACTACGACCATTTGGGTATTGGGTAGATGAAAGAGGTATTAGGCATAAAGGAGTAATTCCTGAAAGAGAAGCTATAGTACCTAAGTTTAACTTATGGCCAACACAGTACGATGACCCTACAAGGATTAGAAGTAGCAATCAAAGATTTATTTAGAGAAGTATACTGTAAGGAATATGTTGGAAAGTTAAAACTAGAAGAGTTATTAACTACTGAAGGTACACATAGAGGATATAAACTTACTCTTGGAATGAACAATGTAGATAAGCCTATTATTATATCATTTGAAGGTGATTCTAAATCATACCTTAAATTCCTTAAACAAGAACTTAGAGATAGACGACTAGGAGACACGTTATACTTCTTAGGATATAAACAATATAATAAATTAGAAAGTTGTAATGAGTGTACACAATAGAGGTGATGAATACTTAATGGAGCATATTGATAAGGCAGTATCCGAATTAGTATATCCTAAGTATAAATTACAGAAAGCATACAATTACTATAATGGATATAGGGATGCTGAGCAGTACAGATACCTAGAGGAGAATTTTGGAATAGGTAATCCTACTTCTATTGAATTTACACCTCTTATCAGAAAGCATGTAGATGCTTTACTAAATGAATATCTAGGTACACCACTACTCCCTAAAGTATCATGCAAGGATAAAGAAACTATATCTAAGATAACTAGAGATAAAGAGTTGAAGATAACTGAAGAAGTATATGGATATTTACAAAGACATTTAAATAACCAAATTCTTAGGTTTCTTAACGGTCAGGATATAACTGATAAAGCAGTAGAACAGCAAATAAACAAACTAGTTGAAGAAATCAATAATAATTTTATTAGTGACTATGAAATAGCTGCGCAAAATGTTATTGAATATATAATTCAGTCTAGAGATATTAATCTGCTTACTAAACTTAAGAATTTACTTTTAGATCTATTGGTAGCAGGAATGTCTTTCTATCAAGTACGTCCCACTAAGGAGCGTAATAATGTAGAGATAGAAGCATTAGATCCCCGTAATGTCTTTGTAGATAGAAATCCAGATTCAGTATACGTTAAGGATAGTTATAGAGTTGTAATTAGAAGATGGCTTACTAAGCAACAGATATTGAATAAATATGGTAGTAAACTGGATGATTCTAGTATAAACGAACTAGAGGAAATGTTCGAAGGTTATTATGATAGCAGTTATATATATGTTCGTGCTATGAATAATGCCACAACTGGAGCACCTATTACTGACGGATTAGAGGCTGGAAAGGAAGTTATACCCGGATTTCCTACTGACTATTACGAGACATATAACTATAAGTTAATTCCTGTATTTGAAGTAGAATGGATTGATGTTGATAAGGAAGGTGATGATTTCATAGAGAATAGATATGAAGGTGTTAAAATTGGACAATCTATATACATATTAACAGGCAAATCTCCTGATGTTATTAGAACTAAAGATAATCCTTCTAAATGTGGATTATCAGTAAATGGGTTATTCTTTGTTAATAGAAGCAATGAACCATATTCTCTTGTTTTGGCATGTTCACATCTTCAAGATAAATACGACTTGATTACATTCTTCAAGGATAACATAATAGCTAACAGTGGAACTGCTGGAGATTGGATCGACTTTAGTATGCTTCCTACAGCTTTAGGTGATGATTTAACAGAGAGACTTCAGAAGTTCATTGCTTATAAGAAGACTGGTATAGCTCCTATAGACACCAGTCAGGAAGGCAGAGCATTTAATAACAATACTTCATTTGCTGGCTTTGATGATTCATTAAAAGCTGATACTATTCAAGCTTTTGAACTTGCTCTTGATAGAATTGAGAACACTTGCTCTTCAATTACTGGAGTATTTAGAGAAAGGTTAGACGGTATTGAAACTAGAGCTGCTGTTAATAATGTTAAAGTAGGAATGAGAAACTCATACATTATTACTAAAGGATACTATCAACAGATGGATACTCTATCTGAAGATATATTGATAGATTCTCTAAATATAGCTAAGAAGGTATGGAAGCGTAAACCTCTTACAGGAATTCTAATACTAGGAGATAAATTACAGAAGGTGTTTACTGCACTACCTGAACATTTTACTTTTACTGATTATGATGTTCATGTTACTAGTAGTTCTAAGATAATGGAAGAGATAGATAAGATTCAGCAAGTAATGATGGAGTTCATTAAGGCTGGTCAGCTAGATCCTGACATTGCTATGGAATGTATGACTGCCAGAAGCATGACAGAGTTAAAATCTAAACTGAGTGTAGCATTTCAAAAGAGGAGAGATGAAGTACAGAATACTCAACAGTTACAGCAGCAACTTGAAGAGTTACAGAAGCAACTTGATAGAGCTAGTCAAGAGAAGGAGAAGTTGATGAACAAGATTGAGTCTCTTAATGAAGCTAAACTTGCTCTCGATAAACAGAAGATTGAGTATGATTATGAGATTGGAATTATTAAGGCTCAAGCTGACAGAGATTATAAACAGAGTACTTCTGAAAATGACACCAAACGTACAGATATAGAAGTAGCCCAACAATATGATGGGAATCAGCGAAATAACGAAATAAAGAATATATAATGGACTTACATATTAAAGTTTGTACTAACGATAACTGTAAGGTAATCATATTGGACGAAACGGCAGTAGGAGACAAAGGTTATCTTTCCGAGTCTTCTACTTCGACTATTAAGTACAGATTCAAATACTCTGATACAGTGTCAATTGATGTCTTACAACATAACAAAGTAGATAATCCTGAAATTCAATTGCCAGTATTTACATTACACGATGATGCTAATAAGTCGGTAACACTACCAGTTGGATTTGATGGATGGTTTAATGTATATCATATTGTATTGCCAACTAAGGAATGGTTTGATAGAGAGTTAGCCAAACCTGTAGGCTCGGCAATTAATATGTATAAAACTGTATACTATTCAGATGGAATATACATTTATAAGTACTTCAATGAAGCTATTAGCACTGTTACAGTAGACGAGATAGTAGAGAGAAACATAGACGACACTACTATCTCTAGAACTTACAATAACTACGTGTCTATTTGCTTCCTTAATAAATGTTATCTATCTTTGTGCCAGCAGATATTTAATAATAGGGGATTTAGTAAATGTTGGAGTAAGGACACCACAATTGCTGAATTAGCTTATAAAAGAGATTTAGTCTGGATGGCTATTAACGTAATTAAGTATATGGTTCAATTTAATCAGTTAGCTGAGGCAGAGAGAATCATAGAACAAATAGGAGGATGTAATGGACTGTGTAAATCCGAGTTTAGAAAGTGGCCAGAAAGAGGTTGTGGATGCTCTTAAGAAGAAAGTCATTTGTGAGTATACCGACTTACTCAGATATATTGAAAGGGGCCACAGATATGATTATCAGCTAATTCTAGAACAGATTAGCTTAATAGGACTGCTAGAAGATAACGAACTTAGTAGGTCTGAATTTGTAGAACAATTTTATCTTAATCATAAATGGCAGATAACACTATTTTAGTACCAGGTAGTTCTGGAAGTGAGTGTGCTAATCCAACAAACGAGGTTATAGACACATCACAATTTTTAACTATAGATGGGCATCTGGGGGAATTTAAAACAGAGTCGGATAAAGATATAGCTAGGATAAATATACGTGCAGTAGGCGTAGACGACGTATATGACAAGGCATCGGCTGACAATAGAATACAGCAAGCTGTCAAACAGTCAATGGATACCCACTTAGCTACAGACGATCCGCATAATATTCTTCCTCAGATAGAAGGTAAATTTGAGGGATTGGTAAAGCAGGATGGAACTACGCCATTTACTGCACCTCAAACTGGTGTTAATCCAGTAAGTGACTTTCATTTAACTACTAAGAGATTTGTGACTGATTTATTGAACAGTCATTTAGCTAAAACAGACCCGCATAATATAATTCCTTTAGTAGAAGAAATACTTAAGGTATATGTTACTGTTGACCAGATATATAAGAAGGCTGAATTGTACACTAAAAGTGAAGTTGACAAATTAGTTAACAATTGCATAAAGAGTGATGGCAGCGTAGCTTTCTTAAGACCTCAATTAGGAGTTACACCTAAAGCTGATAACCATTTATCTACTAAGAAATATGTAGATGATGTAATGTTTAACCATTTGGTTGATGCTGATCCACATGGATTCTTAAGCTTACTAAATCAGAGACTTAATAATTACTTCAAGAAATCAGAAACTTATTCTAGAGCTGAAACATATTCTAGAAATCAAATTGATGCAATTATTAATCAATTAGTAGCAGATGCTGCTAAAGGGGCTATAGAAGAGCATGTAAATCAATACGATCCTCATGGTACTCTTAAAGAGATTTACAGTAAGCATTATGTACAGCGTGATGGCACAGTTCCGTTTACAGCACCTCAGAAAGGTGTTGAAGGAACAGAAGAGGACGACCTAGTAGTTATGAGTCAGCTGAATAAGCTGAAAGAAGAAATAGGAGAATCAGTAGATAAACTACAACCTATTTGGATTACTAGTGGTCCAGTGCAAACTACTGTAGGATTTGTAGAAGATGAAACTGAATTATCAAGAGAAGTAACATTCCAAGAAATTATGGATGCAATATTCTATGGTCAAGCAGTAGATGTTAAATCTCCTCCTACATGTATCATGGGTGATACAGTAAAAGTGGAAATGTATATTCGTGGACTTCTTACTATTCAGTATGCTGAACTTTATCAAAATGGAGAATTAATTGGAACCTTTACTTCGGATGATTTTGAAACCGGAATGCATGTAGTTAATTCGTTACCAATTTACGAAGATACTGAATTTAAATTTGTAGTAACACTATTAAATGGAGTTCAGTACGAAGCATCTTCTATTACTAAAGTTAGCTTGCATGTGTTTGTAGGATTGTTACCTAAATGGTATGTAGCCTCTAACGTAACCTTTGAATATCTTCAGGAATTAGTTAATGACGACCCTATTAACAATAAGTTTGAATCCTTTGGAGACGATGTTACAGAAATCAAACACAAGTATGAATTCTCATCACCTAAAGAACTCAAACATTTATTTGTTGCAATACCTAAAGATTACAACAATTTAATTGGGGTTGTTACTCCTGCTCAAGAATTTGGAATTGAAGCATTTGATGTTATCAGTGATATTCCATTTAAAGTTCCAGGAGCTCCAGAAGATGTTATATATAAACTCTATGTATATAGAGAAGCGTTAGCAATGTTAAACTCAGAAGTAACATTTAAATTCGAAGAATAATGGGAAAGTATTCCGAACTAATTGGTAGCTTCAAACGTATGGGTAGTTTCCCTATGGAAGCCAACTTCATATTTGAGAATGAAACTGCCCTAAAGGACTTTTACAGCTCCCCAGAAGAAGCTGCAACTCTTCATAAGGGATTGCTTAAACTAGTAGCTGACTCAGCCACAGGAGAGCAATCCCTGTGGTGGGTTACTAAGAAGCAGACGAATGATGAGTTAGAATTTACTAAACTTATTGATTCTACTTCAGTAGAAAGTCTAGAGGAGCTAGCAGAGAAGTTAGAGAAAGAGATTTATGACAGACAAGTAGCTGATGATGCAATTTATGGAAGTTCTGACCATACAGTTGTTCCGGAAGATCTTAATAGCTTGCTTAAAATAGCAGAAGCAATTGCTGAGTTAAGAGAGGCTATAAAAGAAGATGGAGGTAAGGTAGACACTATTAAAGAAGAACTTAAAGCTACGGTAGGTACTGAACTTGATGACATTAGAGAGTATCTGAAGACTCTTGATTATCAGTCACTTACAGCTGTTTCAAAAGAATTACATAGATTCTTAGCAACTAGAGAACCTGATACTGATTCTATTGACACATTTCCAGAATTACTTGATTTCTTAGCTGGATTCAAGGATACTGATGTGTTGCAAGATGTACTAGATACACTGGTTGCAGATATAATGGGAGATCCTCTTCCAACTGAACCTTTTAGAACTCTTAGAGGAATAGAGGACTTTGTTAGAGAATTTAAAGCACAATCTGAGAATACAGATGCTAATTTACAAACTGAACTAGACCAGACACAAGTTGGTGTGGGACTTAGTGGTGATGGAGCATATAATCCTGATAAGGAAACTTATTATTTGAAAGATGCTACATCAGTAATGAATGCACTTAAAATTCTCGACAGTCTTATTAACGAAGCTATTAATAACTGCAACTTAGAAGTAGAAGATACTAACACAGTTGATTTAACTATTAATAAGCAGACTACTAAAACTGTATTATCAGCTGACGTTAAAATCTCTACTAACGATGGTAATGGTATTCAAGCTAAGAATGACGGACTATTCTACAAACTAGAAACTGAATATGAGAATGGAATCTTAACTGTAAAGGTTAATGATAACATTATTAGTAGACATACTATAGGATTATCTACTATTGTAGAAAGTGCTAAATACGACCCAGACCAGGAAGCTATTATAATGGTGTTCAAACTCCTTGATGGAAGTAAACAAGAATTAGTAATTCCTGTAGGAACACTTATTAGGGAATGGGAAGTTGATAATAGCCATCCTACTAAGGTTGTAGTTCTTGAAAAGGAAGATGTATTAGGAGGAGGTACTGACAAACTGTCAGCAGACGTTAGATTGTATGTTGATAAGTATCAAATACTTGAGAAGAGGGATAACACTCTCTATGTAAAGGGTACTACAGATAACCTAACTCATAATGATGAAGCTCTTGATGTAGTTATTGATAGAATTATATCTAGTGGTTCTGATACAAATGACGCATTACAGGCTGAAATTGACAGAGCTAAAGCAGCTGAACAAGCATTAGATAATAAAATTACTGCTGAAACTACTAGAGCTGATAAAGTTGAAACTCAACTTAGAAACGATTTAGATGCAGAGATTAAGCGTGCCACTGGAGTGGAAACTGATTTGCAGAAGCAAATTGATAATCTCCAAGATTCAACTAGTACAGATATTTCTGAATTAGAAGCTGCACTTAAAGCGGAAGTAGAAAGATCTACTGAGAAGGATGCAGCTCATGATACTGCGATATCTGAAGAGGTAGCAAGAGCTACAGAAGCAGAGAATCAGCTAAGAAGAGACTTAACTACAACTAATGAGAAGGTTACTGCTAACACTGCTAATATAGAGAAGAATGCAGATGCTATAGCTAAGGAAACTGAACGTGCTACAGCAGCAGAATCTAGCTTATCAGACGGACTTAGAGCTGAAATAGAAAGAGCAACTACTAAGGAAACTGAACTAGAAGGTGCAATAACTACTCATATTAACGATACTAACAACCCGCACAACGTAACTAAAGAGCAGGTAGGTTTAGGGAAAGTCGACAATACTACAGATTTAGAGAAACCTATCTCAGTAGCAACGCAGGCTGCCTTAGATACTAAAGCTGATAAAACTTATGTTGATGCACAATTAGATACTAAGGCTCCTATTGATTCTCCAGTATTTAAGGGCAATCCTCAAGTAGAAAATCCTCCAGCACCAAATGATAGCTCTAATAGAATCCCATCTACAGCATGGGTGAATGAAACTATTAAAAATTCAGTCAGTGATGGTTTGGAGGCACATATAAAAGATTTTAATAATCCACACAAAGTAACAGCAGAACAAACTGGTGCATATACTAAGGAGCAAGTTGATGGACTTCTTGATACTAAAGCGGACTTAGTAGATGGCAAGATACCAGCAGATCAGCTTCCCGATGATGTTAAGGATTCTGTTCACTATGATGGAACATGGGATGCTGCTACCAACTCACCTGCATTAGTTCCCGGAGATAAAGATTCTACTGGTAAATATTACCTAGTTACATCTAATGGTGTCTTTGACGGAATACAATACAATAAGGGGGACCTCATTATTAATGCAGATGGTCAATGGATTAAAATAGACAACACTGACTTAGTAACCTCTGTCAATGGTAAAATAGGTGATGTAGTAATCAGAATAGCTGATATTGAAAACCTACAGAATATCTTAGATAGTAAGGCTAATAGTAGTGATGTTTATACTAAGCAAGAAATTGATAATAAGCTTACTGATTTATTAAATCAACATACTCAAGATATTGAGAATATTCAACAGAGTATTACTAATATTGAAGGGGATATTACTAACCTTACTAACAATAAGGCGGATTTAATAGATGGTAAGATTCCTACTAATCAGCTTCCAGACTCTATCATTGGAGGAATGAAGTATATGGGCACCTGGAGTGCTAAAGATAATGACCCACAACTTAACAATGGAGATCCAACTCAAGACGGCTGGTACTACATAGTATCAGAAGCTGGTGAGAGATTTGGAGAGGTCTTTGACGTTAAAGATTGGGTTGTTAACTCTAAAGGTACTTGGGGTAAAATTGACAATGTAGATTCTGTAGTTTCAGTAAATGGCAAGAAGGGAATAGTAATCATAGAAATAGGTGACATTCCCGGATTGAAGGATGCAATAGACAAGGGAGGTACAGGATTAGAAGACCATATAACTGATTACAATAATCCTCATAGAGTTACTGCTGAACAGGTAGGGTCTTATACTAAAGAGGAAACAAATAATCTGTTAAGTAATAAGGCGGATTTAGTAAATGGTATTATACCTGAAAACCAGATTCCAACTAACATTAGAGAGTCAGTCCATTATGAAGGTACTTGGGATGCAGAGACTAATGCACCAGCTCTTAAACCTCAACAACCTGAAGCTAACGGATTCTACTACTTAGTAACTGTTGCTGGTAGATTCAACGGAGTTGATTATGAGCCAGGAGACTTAATTTTAAATGCGGGTGGTCAGTGGGTAAAGATTGATAATTCTGATTTAGTTACTTCAGTTAATGGAATGATAGGAGATGTTATTATTAACATACAAGACATTCCAGGACTTGAAGATAAATTGAATGGAGCTGAAGGAGACTTTAGTGAAATCAATAAAGCCATAGAAGAAATCAGAAATAATATTATTAATCTTACTAATAATAAAGCTGATCTAGAAGATGGCGTAGTTCCTGAGAATCAATTGCCAGAAACAATCAAAGGTTGTCTTAAATATCATGGTTCATGGAATGCTGCTGATAATGATCCTATGTTATCCAACGATGATGTTGATAAAGAAGGATGGTATTATATAGTATCTAGTGCTGGAACTAGATTTAACAACTCGTTTGCTGTAGGTGACTGGGTAGTTAATTCCGGAGGTACTTGGACTAGAGTTAATAATGCTGATGCAGTAATTTCTGTAAACGGACAATCTGGAATTGTTAATATCGAAATTGATGATATTCCTGGATTAAAGGATGCTCTTGATAGTACTGATAAACTTATAGATGATCACATTAGGGACTTTAACAATCCTCATAAGGTTACTAAAGACCAGATAGGATTAGGCAAAGTAGAGAATTATTCTCCCGCTGAAATGCCTATTAGTAATGCAGTCCAAACTGAGATTACTAGAATTGATAAAGAACTCTTAGGTGCAGCTACTGATTTAACAGCACATATTAAGGATACAAATAATCCTCATCAGACTACCAAGGAACAGGTTGGACTTGGTAAGGTAGATAATACAAGTGACTTAGAGAAGCCGATTTCAGTACCACAGCAAAATGAATTTAATAGAGTGGACAGAGAGCTTGATAAGAAAGCCTTACAAACTGACTTAGCAGCGCATGTCTCTGATTTCAATAATCCACATCATGTTACTAAGGAACAAGTTGGATTGGGTAAAGTGGATAACACTTCAGACCTTGAGAAACCAATCTCTATTGCAGTTCAAGAAGCTCTTAATAATATTAAGATTGATGCTACTGGATATGCTACTAAAGAGGAACTTACTAATCACATTAATGATAAGAATAATCCTCATAATGTAACTAAGGAGCAGATAGGACTTGGTAATGTAGATAACACGTCAGATATGAATAAGCCTATTTCTACAGCTACTCAAATGGCTTTAGATAAGAAAGCAGATGTTCATCACAGTCATACAATGACTGATATTACTGACTTAGAAAATCTACCTATCATTAAGGGATTTGTAACTGTGTTATCTGAACTTCCCGAATCTGCAACTGGAGGTGATAAATACATTATGTCTACACAGGTAGGTTCTGGCAGCACTAGATACACTCTACTTGAATTTGATGGAGCTACAGGAACCTGGAAACAGAAGTTATTAACCACAGGAGGAATTGCAGCTGTAATTGATGGAGATGTATGGGAGCTTACTAGTAAAGGTATTAAGAGAGTACTCGATGCTGACGACTATAAGTATTTCTATGATAAAGTATGGGGAGAAACTAAAGACTTAGTTCAATCTATAGAATGGGACGATACTGTTAGTAATAAGATAAGATTAAAGGTTACTACCAAGAAATCTTATGCAGATCCTAATACTGATGAAGCTACTAAACCAACAGTTACTCCTAAAGTAACATATATTGATATTGAGAAGGAAAGATTTATGTCTTCTGCCTACTCAAGACCTGCTACTCAGGAGGATGTTAATAATGGTTATGCTAGTAAAGTTGGCGTTCCAGTTCTTGTGATTGAGCTTACTACTGGTGATGAGATAGTTATCGACTTAACTGATACGATGAACATCTATGACCCGATAGATACATCTTCTATTAATATGGAAGTATCTAATTGGACTGGTACTGCTGCTACATCATATAAAATCTCTGCAACTCTTAAAATTGCTGAGAACTCTGATGCAGTCAAACTAGTAGATAATGGTACTTCTGGTGTATATGCTAGACTAGATAAGAAGAATACAAACTCAATTCAAATGGTTGATGATGGTTCTTTATCTGCTAATCTAGTAATTGATACTGCTAAGAATAATCTTTCTGACATATTATTAACTATAGGAGCTGCTGGATTATCCGCCCAATTTATAGTAGGAGAATATGACTAAACCATTGAAACAAGCACCAAGACCACAGAATATGAGCCAATTAGATTATTTATGGACCTATTTTGGCTCATATGAAGTGTCTGATTCCTTGGATACTCCAAACTCTATACCAACTTCAGAAGCCGTTAAACAATTTGTGACGGCTTCTGAGGTAGGCATAGTAGAATTAGGCACTGAGGAGTTAAGTAATAATAAAATCAAGATATTTGGTTTAGATGCTAATGGACAAGAACTAACATCTGTTCAGATAGATAAAGATGTTAAAGTTGTTGGATTCACTAGACATAAACTAACACAAGAAGATGTAGATAATGGAATTCCTGGAATTGTAGGAGAAGAATGGTTAAAGCTTACAAATTCTGATGGTTCTGAATTCTTCGTAAGCTTAGAATCCTTTAATATAAAGGGTCATGAGACTGATACTACTATTACTGAGGTGATAGATAGTGTAGTAAGTTCTACAGTTAAGATTAATAATCCTACTCTTACCAGAACAGTAGATATTAAAGCTACTCCTCATGGTATATACGCTGATCTAGTTATTAATCCTGACACCAAGTCAAAGGTCTTAGTAGTTAAGGGTAAGAACGGAATTGAATGTCAGTTTAACTGGCAGGATACTAATACAGCTGTAGGTCTTCAAGCACTTACGTTTGCTGCTTATCAACTCATAACTCCAGACCCTGGTACCATTTACTTCATCACTGATGAGAAGGCTATCTATTTCCAAGGAGCGAAATATTCTGCTGTAGGATTGGACCCTAATCAATATGCTACTAAGGATGACTTAAAGTTTGCTGTTAAGGAAGAAACTGATAGAGCAGAAGCCGCTGAGGAAGCTTTAGAAGAGAAGATTGAAACTATTGAACTGGGATTGTCTAAGATGGTTAAGTGGATAGATATCAAGACTGAAGAGAATCCTAATAGAAAGGCTATAGTATTGGGTAATCATGATACTTTATTAGGAACTACTACAGACGGTAATACTTATAATTTAGCTATGATTTCTAAATGGAATATAGCTGATTTTGGTACTACTAAACTTCCACTTAATTTTAATGGACTTAATAAGAGACCTACATACAATGATAAATATGTAATCCCAGTATTAGATAACGTACCTACAACAGAATTACCTAGTCGTAAAGCCCTTACACTAGAGAATGGAGACATGATTATAGGTAAGAATACCAAAGGTGGTTCTGGCAATCTTATTATGGTTAACAGGTGGGATGTAGTTGATATAGGTACCCCTTCTATGCCACTAAATTTAAATACCCCAATAGATAAAAGACCTACAGTTCAAACCAGTGGACAATCTGGTGAACAAGCTAATGAGATTGCATATTTGAGTGATTTAAGTTGGACAGACGTATAATTATGGCTAAATTCTTCTTTAGAGGTTTAAAAGAAAAGTACAGTGCAGAATTGCACGCTAACGGATTCTATGTAGCTACTGATACACATGAGCTTATTGCTGGTGGTGTAACTGTAGGTATTAATCCAGAACAGATGCAAACTATTTTAGATTTCATGGCTAGCAAAGGTCAACCTAATGGACTAGCTACTCTTGACGAGAATGGTAAAGTACCAGTATCTCAATTAAATGGAGAACTTGCTAGAGTAGTAGGTTTGGAATCTTTTGTAGCTAATAGAGCAGCTCTAGATAGTATTGAAGCAGAAGTGGGAGATAAATATTATACTGAAGCAGAGAAGAAGATTTACACTAAGACAGTAGATGGTTGGGATGAAGGTCAAGAGCCTCATAGTGATACTATCTACAATCACAGACTTCCGGACTCAGAAGGTAGAACTAATGTAATCTATAGATGGGATGGTCAGACGATGGTAGAAATTTCTGCTTCTATTGCTCTAGGTGAAGTAGAAGGAACTGCTTATGAAGGTAGTAAAGGTAAAGCTAATGCTGATAAAATTACTAAACTGCAATCTGACCTAACTTATGTAGCTAATACATTAATTCCTGAAATGAATACTAATACGGCTAAAGCTTTAGCTCAAAAAGTAGACTGGGATGCAGCTAAGAAAGTAATTAGTTTACCAGCAGACGGTTCTATTTCAGCATTAAGACCGGGTCAAGAAGGTGTAGAGAGTCCTGAAGGTGGAGTTCTTGTTGCCCAAAGACAATATGATTCTGATGTAGTTACAGAGATTGGTACTACTAAGAATAAGTTAACTCTTAATTCAATTGATGGTAAAGTTAAGGTTGATTATCCTGGTGGTTCTAAGACCGTAGCATATGCAGAAGATGTTGCTACTAATGAAGCATTTGATGAACTAAACACAAAGGTTGGAGATCCAGGTAATGGTAGTACAGTTCCTCCCACTGGAATCTTTAAACTGATTCATGATGATGAGGTTACTGTAGCTGAAGCTCTTAATGATTTGAATGAAAGAGTTGGAGAGACTCCAGTAGTGGATCAAATTCAAACGGCAGTTGACGCTCTGAAAGGCGGAGTATCTACCGAATATGATACATTAAAGAAGATTGAAGACCTACTTAAACAAGGAGATACTGATACTTTAGCAGCAGCTAAAGAGTATACAGATGCTTCATTTGAGTGGTTTGATGTAGAGTAAAATAATAAAGGAGGAGCTGAATACTTCTCCTTTATATAATCTAGTGATATGGCAATTAATAAGAAATTAATTCACTTTAAGAATAAAGAAGCTTTTGATAGAGAGCTTCAAGCTGGAAACATAATGGACACTTCTATCTGTTGGATTCCAGACGCCAAATTTATTTACACCAGAGGAACTTATTGGTATTGCTCATCTAAATCTGATGCTGAAATTCAGCAATTGATATCTGACATAGAGACTCAGCTTAGCAATAAAGTTGATAAGGTAGAAGGTAAAGGACTTTCTACTAATGACTTTACTGATGATTTATTAAATCTACTAAAGAAAGTAAGTAAGCCTCTTAACTATAAAGGTTCAGTTCCTACATATAATGACTTGCCCACTGAAGGTAATTTGGAAGGAGATGTATGGAATGTTACTAAAACAGATGTTAATTATGCATGGACTGGTACTGACTGGGATCCATTTGGTTCGTCAGCAGTAAATATTGTAGATGACCTTACTACTGGAGGAGCGACTGCTGCATTATCTGCTGAACAGGGTAAAGTACTCAAAGGATTAGTTGATACTAAAGTAGATAAAGTATCTGGTAAACAATTATCAACTAATGATTACACCACTGCTGAGAAGGACAAATTAGCAGGATTATCTAATTACAATGATGTAGACTTAAAAGCAAGTATTAAACTTAATTCCGATAACATAGCATCTATGGATGCAGCTTATAAGGCTGCTGATGAAGTTCTTCAGGATAATATAGATGCAGAGAAAGTTGCTCGTACTGCTGCTGACAGTAAATTACAGAACGATATTAGTGCAGAAGAGACTAGGGCTGTGTTAGCTGAATCTGAGAATTTGGCTGTTATTAAGGCAGAGACAGAAAGAGCTAAAGCAGCAGAAGACGAAATCAGAGCTGTTGCTGGAGGCAGTAGTACTGCCGATGGTGGGGATATTCCTATCTGTCCTTTATATAGACAAGCTAATATAATGTATACTAAAGTATCAGAAAATATCAAAGATACAGCTACTCTTGCAGCATACATTATGTGTTATAACAAGCCTTACATAGGCAAGCCTATCAATAGAATTAAAATGATGCTTGCCACTCCAGGTAGATGTAGAATCTCCATCTTCAATGAACATATCTTTGATGCTAATCCTACTTTAGAAGCTTCATTAGTTAAAGATTTAGTGAATGTCGTATGTACATCCACTGGTTATAAATATTGGGATTTAGATGAAGATGTAGTAGTAGAAGAGGGGCAATTCATTGGTGCTTGGTACACAGCTGATTGTGCTAGATACACTTACAATAATGATTTAACCTACCAGACTGCATATCCTTCTGGATGGATTGGGATAACCAACTTAACAACAGAAGCGATACATAAAGAAGATTGGGAGAATAGACGTTCTCCAGGATATTTAAATGTAGGATTGTATCGTAGAGGTGATGGTTCAGACTTTGAATGGGGCAAGCTAGATGAATCAGCAAATACTCGAAGCAGTGTTGATAATGCTTATTATCCCAGGGGACAGGAAAAGTTAGTAGGTAAAACCATCTACAAACTAAGATTGAAGGTTTTAACAGTAGGCTATTTGACTATTAACCTAATTAATAACTACGGTAAAGCTAATGCTAAAGTTCTTAAATCTTGGAAACTGTACATTAGGCAATTAGGAGTCCAGACAGTGAGACTTCCAGAGGACATTACTTTAGAAGCCGGGCAGGGCATCGGAGTATATGCAGAAGGTGATACCTGTGCTTTTGCTTATGGAGGAACGCCATTCGGAACTAAATACGCATTAAATGGATGGTACCAATATACAGCACATAATTATGCTACAACTCCTGGAGGAAACACTAACCAGCCTTTAGGAATTGCTCTTATCGAAAGAGGTGGTAAACTATCATCCTTAGAAGATAAAACTATATCTATTCAAGGAGACTCAATTAGCACATTTGCAGGAACTATTACTGATGGTAATGCAACTTACTACAGTGCATCTCACAAGTTTGTTAATAGTATTGATGCTACATGGTGGGGATTACTTATTAATGAGTGCAGAATGAGACTTATCAGAAACGATGCATGGTCTGGCTCTAGAATCAGTGGTACTGGAGATAATGCTATGTGTAGTGTAGCCAGATGTTCCAATATAAGGCATATTAATTCGACAGTGGATACATATCAATATGGAGCTCCTGAAATCATAGTCGTAATGGCTGGAACTAATGACGTGTCTGGTAATGTAGAAATGGGAACAGCTGATGGAGCCGTTACTACCTATATGGGAGCATTTAAAACTATGCTTGCTAATCTAAAATCGCAATGCAGAAATGCCAAAATAGTAGTATTCCAATTGTATAGAGGTAATGTTTTAGACTATGCTAATAGTGGTGGTAAGCACCAATATGAATATCAAGAAGCTATGGCAAATTTATGTAGAAGATATGGAGTTTACTATATAGGCCCGGAACATTTTGACTTAAGCTTTCCAAACCTACAGTATTGTACTTGTGATAACAGTTTAAGTGATTATGGACCTCCTACTTCCACTAGTACAGATTATCTACATCCTAACATGCAAGGTATGGAAAGAGTTTATGCTGGAGTTAGGGCTTATTTAGAGAGTTTATATTAATAAATATGTTATAAATAGGGGGGGGCATTGCCCCTTCCTCCTGTAATTACTAAGTAATTATGGGACAAATAACTGGTAAAGACAATAATAGAGTTCCTACCGTGAAAGAATGTAATGATGCTTATGGTGGCAATTATATGACAGAAAGTGAGGTAGCTGAAGCAATAAGTGATGCAACAGCTAATTTTTTGACCTCATCCGATTTCCAAATGTCATTCGGTGCTGCCAGTGGATATATTAAGTTCCCAAATGGATTTATGATACAGGCAGGTCACGGTGGAAGACAAATTACAGACAGACAAAGTTTGAGTTTTTATACTCCATTTCCAACCAAATGTGTTGCTGTAGTAGTATCAGGAGAACGAAGTGGGGATGGAGCTAATGGTTATAACTATGTATATAATGTAACCAGATACGGTTTTGAAGTTTCCTTTGATAAATCACCTGGTTATTATATAGCAATTGGATATTAAAATATGGGATATATTACTAATTTGAGTTCAAATAGAACCCCCACAGTCCAAGCTTGTAATGAAGCATATGGTTTCGATGCAGGTTCTATATCGGGGGGGGGATTACTTTAGGACCACATGATTCTAATAGGTTCATGATTAATGTATATTATAATTCACCTGTAGATTTAAGAACTATTTTAAAAGATACAGACCCAATTGATTGTGTATATGCATTTATAATTGTTGCTGAAGAAGTTTATCATACTGTCTGGCTGTATAGAGGGTCAGATGGTAAGTTTAAGCCTAATGGCTCTTGTTATAAAGATAACGATGGATATAGATTACATCTGCATATACAATGGCACAGCGATGGTACAGCAAGTTACGAACATATATATTTGCAGCCTGACGGCTATACTATTGAGGCAAATTGGGTAGAATAAGACACTAGTACTTCCATGGTGTCTATAATTAACAACTTAAACATTTATAACTATGGCGGCAGAAGACCCTAGGTTTCTATTGCATTTCAAGACTTTAGCTAAGTTTAATGAGAAACTAGCTGATGGTACAGTGAGTGCAGACAAGCATCTAGTATTTATTAAGGATGCTAAGCAAGTATGGTTCAAAGGAACATATTATGCAGATAATGTTAAGATGGATGGTATTACTGACTTCTATAATGGCTGGAGTATCACTCAGAGCAGTGCTACTACTCTAACTATAACTCTTACTGGCAAGAGATGGAATGCTAACACAAGAGCGTGGGAGGCTATTAGTAAACCTCTATCTGTTAACTCTGTTACTCAGTCTGTAGCAGGACTTATGAGTGCAGCAGATAAAGTTAAATTGGATGGATTGAATATTAATAACGTTAGTAATATATCATTCTCATCAGATGCAGCTAAAGTAACAGCAACTATCAGCAAAGATAATGGTAATGCGGCTGATACTTCTACAACTGTGAATTTACCAGTAGCATCCTCTACTAGTGCAGGTTCTATGAGTGCTACTGACAAGATAGAATTAGATAGAATTAGTACTGCTAACTTTGCTCTTGGAGCAGTAACTCCTACTACATCTACTGTGAGAATAGCTGCTAGTAAGACTACTATCTCTAGTGGAGCTAGTGCAGCCAACAACATTACTCTTCCAGCAGCTACTCAGTCAGTGGCAGGTGTAATGACAGCAGCAGATAAAGTTAAATTGGATGTTACACTTCCCAATTTAATCGATAGCAACAAAACTAATATAGATAATTACACTGTTAATGGCTTTAAAATTTCTACTAACCCTGTATTAGATGGAGCTGATATCAAAATAACTGGATACACCAAACCTTCTACTACTGGAGCTTTAGCGGCCGCTGATAGTGTCAATGGTGCTCTTGGTAAGTTAGAGAAGAAATTGGATGATGAAGTAACTAACAGAACTAATGCTGTTTCAAATCTTACCAATACAGTAAATAGTAATAAGAGTACTATTGACAATTATACTATTAACGGTGCTAAAATCTCTACTAACCCTAAAATAACTGTAACAGTAGGAGGATCTGGTAATGCTGTAACCACAGCTTCATTTAGTGGGACTGTGCTGACTCTTACTAAGGGAGCTACGTACAATAACTACTCTCATCCAACTGGTTCTGGGGCTAGTAAATCTACTGGTTTGTATAAGTTTAGTACGGATAGCACTAGTCATATTAGCGGAGTTACAGCAGTAACTAAGTCTGATATAACTGCCTTAGGTATTCCTAGCTCTGATACTAATACTACTTATTCCTTCTCAAGTGGAACTGGTAGCTTTACTGTAACTCCTAGTGGAGGTTCTGCTCAAACGGTATCAATAGGTAAACCCTCTACAGCAGGTACAGCAGATAAGGTAGCTAATACATTAACCTTTACTGGTTATCAATCTAAATCGTATAATGGATCTGCTGCTGTAAGCGTAGCTATTCCTAGTAAAGTTAGTGACCTAACTAATGATAGTGGGTATATTACTAGTTACACAGATACTAAGAATACTGCTGGCTCAACTAACAGTTCGAGTAAATTATATTTAATTGGAGCTACATCCCAAGCTTCTAGTCCTGTTACTTATTCTAATTCAGGAGTATATACACAAAGTGGTGCTGTTTATGCATCTGCTGGGTTCTATGATACTTCAGACATGAGAGTAAAGGATAACATAGAATCCATAGATGTATCTAAAGCTGATAAAATACGATTAGTAGAATTTGATAGAACAGACAGAGAACATCATGGCTACGGAGTTATAGCTCAAGAACTTGAAACCGTATACCCATCAATGGTTAATACCGATGAGAATGGCTTTAAGACAGTTAACTATAGTGAAATATATGCAGTTAAAATAAAGTATCTTGAAGATAAAATTGCAGCTTTAGAAGCCGTAGTCGATAAATTAATAAGTAAATAATTATGGCAAATAAAGTAGCATCTAAACGATGGATTTATTCAAACTTCTCTGTAGGAAGCTCTAGTAATGAATGTGCTACTAAAACTGAAATTCTGGGATTTGGATTATATATAACTAATGATTCTAGTTATGCATCTAATCAACTAGTAAGGGAGGAAGATATTTACCTTCCAGCTTGGACATATTCTTTCTCAGTTTCTAATTGGGATAAAAATGTTGGAGAATCTGGTGGAACTACTTCCTCTATTAGTATATCTTCAAGCAAATCCAGACTAGGAACAACTGAAAGTGTAGGATGGAGTATAGATTCTTCTACAGTACCTAGCTGGATTACTTGGAATTCGTCAAGTATGACGTTTACAGTAGCATCAAATAGTAGTACCTCGTCCAGAACTGCTAATATCCATTTCAAGCAGGATGAATCCGGTAAGAGAGATTACGCTAGAGTTACTCAGTCTGGACATACTCAAGTTACTACCTATAATTATATCTTCTGGACATCAGCCAGTGGTGGTACAACTGCTAGTGGTTCATTTGGACAGTCTGGAAGTAGTATTCAGCCTGAAATATATAGTTACAGAGAAACAATAGTAGATGGTACAGTAACTTCACGTGATGCAGTAAGTTTTAGTTATACTGATATACCTAGCTGGATTACTGGAAATGCTGTTAGTACAGGTTACAACCCTCCTAACTCTCCTACGTATTATGCTAAAATGACAGCATCTGAGAATACTTCAGTAGATGCTAGAGCTCATGATGTAGTTATAACTCAGAGTGGTTCTGATAAAGAGATTACCATTTCGGTAAGCCAACCTGGTAAAGCTAATGATACTTATGTATTTACTATATCGCCAAATACATATGATGTTCCATATAGTGGTGCTTCTTTCATACCAAGAACAGTATCTACTAAGAATGGTAGTAAGATAGGTTATAGTTTAACTTCTGGAGAGACCGATTGGGTAGTTGTAACCATAGATAGTAAAGTAGCTGTAGAGATACTGAAAAACACTACTTCTAGTACTAGAAGTACTACTCTAGTATTTACACAGAATGAATCTGGTAAGACTCAATCTATAAAGATAACTCAATCTGGACATACTCAAGTTACTACCTATAATTATGTCTTTTGGACATCAACTAGTGGTGGTACATCAACTAGTGGTTCATTTGGACAATCTGGAAGTAGTATTCAGCCCCAAATTTATAGCTACAGAGAAACAATAGTAGATGGTACAGTAACTTCACGTGATGCAATAAGTTTTAGCTATACTGACAAACCTAGTTGGATTACTGGAGAAGCTGTTAGTACAGGTTATAATCCTCCTAACTCCCCTACGTATTATGCTAAAATGACAGCATCTGAGAATACTTCAGTAGATGCTAGAG
>CAJMOW010000008.1 GCA_905215145.1 uncultured bacterium
ACTGCCAAATACTAATGAAAATAATGTTATGACTGTCAAGGAATATTTATGTAAAAGTTATACAATTAGCATAAATAAGTTAATAAAGGGGCTGATTTGCTAATATGGATGATGAAAAAATTGAACTTATTGCTACATATGAAATATCACATAATATTCCGGATGTTAATAGATATACAGAATATGTTGAAGAATATAACTGCAATATGAATAAGTTAGGAATTGCACCTGAATTTATTGATAGAAGATACCAGGAAGCATTGAATGAAAAAAAAGCGAAAGAAGCATTAGATCCTGCGTGTGTATTAGTTCTAGAAGTAACTATGTCTCATAATTTAAAAGATGTAGCCAAATTTACACTAGATAATGCAGACAATATGTTAGAGCAATTCTATAACAGCAGCTATAAAGAAAGAAAGGTAGGGTACAAGGAAAAAGATAAGGAACCTGTATATTTGCTTTCTTATAGGGAAAATCATGAATATCCAGAAATACTGTCTCCAGATGATATAGAGCATATTAATTTACGTCAGAAGTGGTTTATAAAAGTTATTGAGCTGAAGAATAAAAGTCTTATGGAAGATACGAAAAATATAATTGCTAGAGCTAATTCTTCGCTTGCAGCTAAGCAAGATAAATTCAATTATGATAAAGAAATTAAAAAAAGGATGCAGATTAATAAAAAGGTATTTATGAATGAGAGGATGGAAGGTTATGATTTTAGGACTATTGATCTTGATGGTGCAATATTTATAAATTGCTTTCTAAAGAATTGCAATTTTGCACATGTTAATATGCAGAATGTATGCTTTATTAATTGCGTTTTAGATGGTGCAATATATTTAGGAGCAGTATTGAATAATGCATATTCAATTTCAGGAAGTCCTGTGAAAATAATAGATACATTTAAAAAATATGGAGGAGAAAATTGAAAAATAAAGATAAAAAAGTCAGACCTAAAAAAGTTAAAGTTCGTAAAAAAGATAAATTTAAAGCAATAAAAAAAGCTATTGTGCCAGCATATATTGCACCACAATTTTTAGAAAAAAAATATGGTATTAAGCAGGTATCTGAATCAGGTGTATTTGTATTAGAAGATCATTTATCTAATAAGCTTTATACAGTTAGTTGCAAGAATCTTAAGGATAAGCAGGCTGTGTTTGATATTTTAAGAGACTATGATTTTAAGTACAGGTTTTATTATTATAAAACAGATACATATCTTCTTATTCAGATTAACACTGATGAAAATCAGGATGCATCATTTGATTTTGATGCCATAGAGAAAGATATGTTTAAAAAATTGGCTGGGTTAGGTATTGATTTAACACCAGTTAATTTAGAAGATAGATTAAGACATATTCATCAATTCATTATTAAGGACAAACCAGATTCTAATAACAATATAATGGACTATGTACATAATGTTGCTGCCTGGAAACTTGATTTTGAATTAGATGATTTTATTTTAAATCTGGATTGCTTAGAAGTTGCAGATAAAGCGTATCAAGCATTTTACTTCATACGTTTCGGTGATGATGTAACAGAAATGTTACAGGAGTTACACAAGATAGAAAATATTGAATGTATTATGGTTGAACAAGATGGAATTAGTGATAATTATTTGTTTGAATTTTTTAGCAATAACTATATGGGATGTAATAATGAATTAAGAAGATTAAAAAAGACTGATCCAAAAATTAATGAAATATTAACGGATCCTGCAATGAGAGATACAAGGTCTTATTCAATGGTTAGTATTAATGTTTTATATTCCGTATTTAGCTCGGATGAAATAGATACTGTTAAAGAAAAAATAAAATTTATTATAGATAGATATGATGCTGCGGTGTATGAATATAGCGGTATGATGGCTGCTGGTTTTTTGGAATTTGCACCTTTTGGTATGTGGAATGTGTCAGAATCCAGAGTAGTTAAAAATGCAGAATCTTGCAAGTGTTTGTTATTTAATTGTTGTGATATGCCGGAAGGCAAGTCAGGACTTAATAAGTTTTTTATGTGATGTGAGGTGTTTAATAGTTTATGATTGATAATACAAAAAATGCAAAATTAGATCCGACAAAAATAGATTATGAAAAACGTTCACGAATGAAAAAGAATCAAAGAGACCGACAGAGAAGAATGTTTATGCAGCTTAAAAATCCTGAAGGATTTAGAGTTCGTGATGCTAAATGTGTGCAGGATACAGTTGAGATTATGAAAATGTCTCCTGATGGAATTTTTCAGATTTCAGATAAGTTATATAGTTTTACATTTCTTCTTGGTGATATTAACTATGTAACTAAAACTTATGAAGAACAGGTGAGTTTTTTTGGTGAGTGGTGCCGTATAATTAATGCTTGGGATTTTCATAATGCTAAGATAACTATTTTTAATAAGAATAGAAACATTGTTGAGTTTGAGGAAAATATCTTATACAAGCATAAGGATGATGTGTTTGATGATATAAGAGATTCCTACAATGACATTATAGAAAATAAGATAATGATTGGCAAGAAGGGAATTGAGCAGGTGAAATTCCTCACAATTACTGTAGAACGTAATACTTTTGAGGATGCAAAGTTAGCTTATAATAGTATATCTGCTAATCTGATTAAAGAATTTGCTGCACTTGGCTCTACATTAGTAAGTCTTGATGCAGGAGAAAGATTACGTATATTTCATGATTTTTATAAGATTGGAAGTGAATCAAAATTTGATTTCAATATGCTGGATTGTATTTCTAATTGTAGAGATTATCGTAATGAGATTTCTTGTAACTTCATTGATTTTTCAGAGAATCCAACTTATTTCAAAACTGAACGAAAATATGGTAAGTGTTTAGCAATAGATCCTAATTCTTATCCGGATGATGATATTAGTGATGAGTTTTTTGATTCTATTATTAATATAAATTGTCAGTCTGTTATTTCAATGGATATTGTTCCAATAGATAAATCGGCTGCTAAAAGATTTTTGGAAGATAAGTATATGGCTGTGCAGAGTAAAATACAAAAACAGCAGCAAAAACGTAATAAAAATCGTGATTATACTCTTGATATTTCATTTCCAGTTAAAAAAGAAAATGCTGATATACAGGAAATGCTTGCTGATATAGGTGAGAATGGACAGGAAATGATGTGGGTAGGTATAAATGTTGCTTTATTGGCTGATAACCTTGATGATCTTGAAGCTGTATCTACTTCGTTTGATATGGTAGTAGAAAGCAAGGGATGTTATACTATGGAACTTCCATATAGACAAAGAGAAGCCTTATCAACAGTACTTCCATATGGTTGTAGAACAATAGATACTCTTAGGTCTATGTTTAGTAGAATGGCTGGTGTTCTGATTCCATTTAAAACACAAGAAATGCAAATGAATGTTAATCCGTTTTATTATGGTGTTAATCGTGAATCACAAAATGTAATTTTATGTAATAGAAAAAAACTTACTAATGGTAATGGTATGGTCTTTGGTGTTACTGGTGCAGGTAAATCAATGACTGGTTCAAAATTAGAGATACTTTCAGTTATTCTTAATACAGATGATGATGTAATTATTGTTGATCCTATGCATGAATATATAGATACTTGTAAATCATTAGGAGGAGAATTTATTGAAATATCTGCTGAAGCTAATAATTATATTAATCCTTTGGATTGTGATGTGAAAAATCTTGTTATTACTAATGAAGATAATAATTATACTACAATGGATGAGGATATAGATGATTCCAATGAAATTAGAAAAGTTATTTCATCTAAAACAAGAATTTTATGTGGTATATGTGAACATATTATGCAGGATGAGTTCAGAGCAGCTCATAAGAGTATTATTGATAGATGCGTAAAAGCTCTATTCTATAGAATTGTTGGTGTTCCTGTTGAGGAACGTACCATTCCGGTATTAAGAGATTTCTATGACATCTTAAAAGCACAAACTGAAGATGCTGCTCAGGAGCTTGTTGTCCCTTTTGAAGCTTATATTGATGGTTCGTTGAATGTATTCAATCATCAAACTACCATTAATGTAAATAATAGGCTTATCGCTTATGGCTTACGTGATCTTGGCTCTGACCTTGAAAGCGTAGGTATGCTTGTTACATTAACTAATATTAGTCAAAGAATTTTGCAGAATTCACTTAAAGGAAAGGCTACTTGGCTTTATGTTGATGAATTTCATGTGTTATTAAAAAAGACATATTCATGTCAGTTCTTTATTTCTTTGTGGAAAAAAGTTAGAAAACAAGGGGGAATATGTACCGGAATTACTCAGAATGTTATAGATGTTGTTAAAGATGATGAGACAAAAATGCTTGTATCAAATTCGGAATATACATTATTTCTTAAAATGGGACCAGGTGATGCCCAGAAAATTATTGATACATTTGAGGGGCGTATTTCCCCTGCTCATCTTAAGTTTATCGAAAATCCTGAACCTGGATGTGGTCTTATAAGATTTGGAAATGTAATTATTCCTATGGATTTTAGAATCGAGAAAACTAATCCTATTTACAATATATTCAATACAAACTTTTATGAAAGAGTGGCATTAAGAAGAAAATCACTTAATGATGTAAGTTAAGGAGCTGCATATATGAAAAAAAATCAATTACTTAAGAATGTTTCTAATGTAAATGATGCAGCTTCTCAAGTTGTATCTCCAACAAAAGGTTTTGATGGAAAAATTAAAGATATTTCAGTTAAAAATGGTACTAAAAATGTAGAATCTATTGCTGAAAAAGCCTTTAAGGATGCTATTACGAATAAAACAAATATTGATACAACTAATAATGGTCAGTTTCATACTGCTTTTAATGCGGTTGATTCTGCTCTTATTTCATCATCAAATGTTGGTGCTGCTCTTAATCGTACAACTAAAAAGATAGCAATTACTTTAGCAGTATCACTTATAGATAAGTATCAATCAGAAGAAAAGGGCAAATCTTTTAATGTAAGAGATGGTCATGTAAGTACATCAACAGAATTACAATCGCTATATTCTCAAAAGAAGAATAATGATTTTGATAAAAATTCATTAAGTGTCAGTTCATTAGTTGATAATAATATTAATGTTTCATACAAAAAGGTTGGTGGTGCTTCAGCTTCTGGTGATGGTGAATTTATTAACTGTGATGTTTTAGATAGCAATATATTAGTTGTTAATTATAATGGCAGAACGATTGAATGTCAGCTTAATCATAATGTTAATTCAGATGTTATAAATGAATCTGATATTAATATGTCAACCGTAATTGTTTTTAATTATGGTAATAATATGTCAACAACTTTTTTGGGTGATGATAATGTTTTTTCACCTATAACTTCTGTTTATGCTAGAAATGTTTTGCCTGTTTCAAGTATCAATGCAAATAGTGTTAGTCCAGGTAATATTAATAATCTTATAGAAAAAAATAAAATAAAAAAAACTAATACATCCAATAATATAATGAATACTAATATGAAATTATTAGCATCTAATGATGTAGTGAAAGACATAGGAAATAAGAGTACTGGCTTATCGGATGATAAGCTTCAGACTCTTAAATATAAATTAAATAACAAACGAAAAAAATTAGATGATAAACATAAAAGTTCTAAAGTTACTAATGATTTTAATAGAAGAATTAGAAAATCAGTTGTTAATAATGCTATTAATAGCTTTTCTTATCAAACAGAAAATAATATGAGTACTGGAATGGCTGCTTTTGCTGGCGATTTTGTTGCTTCACAAGCAAAACAAAGAGTAAAAGAGCTTACAGTAGATAAGCTATATAAAGTGACGGTTGGTAAATTGTTAGATAAGGTTAAAAGTGGTATGAAAAAAGCGTTTGCAGGAATGGCAAAAGCAATCATACATTTTGCGTTTATGCTTTTTCAATTAATTGTATCTGTTATTGCTTCATTAGCTGCTTTAATAGGTCCTATGATATTGCTGCCAATAATAATTGGTGCAGTTTTAATAGGTGGTGTATTTGGTGGAATTTTTTATATGAAAGTAAATGATGAACAAGCAGCAAGAAATGATAGTGATATTAGACAGGTAATAGAAGAAAATGAAGATATATTTGGCAGATTTTCATTTGATAAAAGTAATGCTAGTCTTGGAACTTATCAAAAATCTTATGATGAACTGAAAGCTGTATTTACTTGGATGAATAATGATAATCCATATCCAGTAAAAGATCAGACAAGAATAATTACTTCACAATATACTTTACATCGTACTGATGTTGAGGGACATGGAGTACATTATGGAGTTGATTTTAATGCTCCAATGAATAGTGTTTTAGTTGCAATAGCGGATGCTACAGTTGAAGCTACTAATACTGATTCAGGTTATGGTAATCATGTTATTCTTAAGTTTAATGATGGAACATATGCACTATATGGACATATGACAGATTTTATAGTTGATGATTCTGATAATCCTGATAATCCGAATGGATGGAAATATTTGAATCCTGGAGATACTGTTAGAGCTGGTGATCCTATAGGTCATTCTGGTTCAACAGGTGATTCAACTGGTCCGCATCTTCATTTGGTATTGTCTACATCTCCATATGGAAGTGAATCAGATTCACGATATGATTTTAATGAATATGTTAAGACAGTATGGTGTCCTGATTTTGAATTTTCATATGACTATGAGCAGACATATGGAATATTTGAAGATGATATAGATTATTTTAAGGAAAATTAAAAAGGAGAAAAGAAATTTATGTTAAGTTATGTTGAATTTAAGGCAAAAATTAAGGAAGAACTATTAAATAATATGTCACCAGCAATTAGAAATTGCAATGTTGTATTAGATTCTAAGTTGGTAGATGGTGAACAAAAGGATTTTTTCTATATAAAAGATTCAAGCGAAAGAGGTGTGCTACCTATGGCTATTAATTCACTTTATAAGGAACTTTATATTAAAGAATATAAGGAGGACTTTGATAAAACAGTAAAGTGTATAGCCAGAGAATATGAAAAGAAGTATAGAAGTATGACAGGTGTACAGAATAAAGCTGATACTGGTGAAGATAATGATGATACTTTTGAATTTGATATGAAAAAAGTTTTTTATTGTGTAATTAATAATGATAATAATCGTGAGATGTTAAATAATATTCCTCATATTAATAAGGGAGAGTTGGCTATTTATTTTAGACTTCTTGTTGCAACAGATGATAATTCATTAAAAAGCATGATTATTGATAAAAAATTGATGGAACAGTTAAAGGAAAATGATATTAGCCTTGAGGATTTATTGTCAGTTGCAACAGATAATACACCTAAATTATTTCCTGTTAAAGTCAATGATCTCGGAAATGGAATATATTTAGTTTCTAATAATTATATGAAATATGGAGCTTCTACACTATTTTATCCAGAGAATCCTGTAAAGGGACTTTCTGAAATTACTAAGAAGAATATGATTATACTTCCTATACAGACAGATTATTTTATTTGCATTGAAAATGATGAATCTGTACTTGATGAAGATATGTATAAGCAGACAAGTTTATGTGTAAAAAAATATGTAACAGAATTTGGTGGTAGTGCTTTATCTGCATCACCTTATATGTTAGATGCTGACACTCTTTCTCTTAGAATGGGAAAAGATGCTGTTATTAATGGTGAAGTTGCTCGTTCTCAAAGTAGGAGCATTTAGTATGGATAAAAATGTAGCAAAAATATCGGATTTTATAAAAAAATATGATACACAATTATATGGGCATTGTGTAAGAACTGCATTAAGAGCCAAAAGGTTATCTGAATTATTGAATGTTGATTCTGAACTTGTATATCAGGCAGCACTTATTCATGATCTTGGCAAAATTGGTATTAGCAAATCTATATTTGATAAGCCAGAAAAACTTACAAAAAATGATCGTAGAGCAGTTGATTTACATAGTTTTATAGGATATTCAATGGCTTACAATGTGGGGGTCCCTAAAAATATATGTGTACTTATTCTTTATCATCATGGATACAATAAAGAACGCTTTGGGGAGTGTTCTTGTATTCCTGAAAATTATAAATTATTTGTGGATATTATTAGAATATCTGATATATATGATGCATTAACATCAGAAAGAATATATAGAAAAAGTGTAAGTCATAGAGAAGCTATTAATATGTTGCTTGAACACTTGGAACTTGATAATGACTTAATTAATAAATTTGATGTTTTATATACGATGAATTCAAAGGCTATTTAAAAATATTCCGGTAATGCCACAATGATGTGATTTTAAATAAATTATTAAATATTATGTTAAGTAAATTTATACAGAAAGGACCAAAAACCAATGAATTCAAACAACAACTCAACATTACATAAAACTCAACATAAATTAATTATTACTGAAAAACCTTCTGTCGCTCAACAGTTTGCATCAGTTTTGGGTGTTAAAAGAACATCTAAAACTGATGGCTATATAGAAGATGAAAATTATGTTATT
Organism: uncultured bacterium; assembly: GCA_905215145.1. The sequence goes on from CAJMOW010000008.1 coordinate 8,459, forward strand.
ACCTGGTGTGTTGGACATTTAGTGTCAATGTTATATCCCGAAGCATATGGAGAGCAATATAAGAAATGGGATCTTGAAGTACTTCCATTTTTACCAGATGAATATAAGTATGGTGTTATTGCTAGTGTAAAAAAGCAGTATGCAGTTGTACATAAGATGTTGCATAGAAATGATATTGATACTGTATATTGGGCTGGCGATAGTGGACGAGAAGGACAAGTTATCGAAGAAAACATAAGACGTTTTGGTGGTGTTAGGAGTGGTATAAAAGAGCTTCGTGTCTGGATTGATTCTCAGACCGCTGATGAGATAAAAAGAGGAATGAGAGAAGCGAAGCCAATGGCTGCATATGACCTTGTTGCCAGCTCAGGAACAATGAGAGCAATAGAAGATTATGCAATGGGAATTAATTTTACAAGGTTACTTACACTTAAATATGGAGCTTTACTCAATAATGCTGCATCTTTACAGAAAAATACTGTAATATCGGTAGGAAGAGTTATGACGTGTGTTCTTGGTATGGTTGTTTCCAGGGAACGAGCTATCAGGGATTTTAAAGAAGAAGTTTTTTATAAAATTGTAGGTAATTTTGGTGATAATGTGCAGGCTGAATGGAAGCTTACAGAAAAATCTTTTTGTTGCGGTAATCAAAATTTATTTAAAGATTATGGTTTCTTAAAAAAGGTAGATGCAGATAATTTTATTTCTTTTCTTAATGGTAAGGTAGCTAAAATAGAAAATGTTGAAGTAAAGAATAGCAAAAAGGCAGCTCCACTACTTTTCAATCTCGCAGAATTGCAGAATATATGTGCCAAAAGATTTAAGATAAGTCCGGACGAAACATTATCTATTGCACAGACTTTATATGAAAAGAAACTTACAACATATCCTCGTACAGATGCCAGAGTATTAAGCACTGCGGTTGCTGTAGAGATAAATAAGAATATAAGAGGAATTCATAAGGGATATTCTAACACATCAAAATATACAGATATTATTCTTAGTGAAGAGCTATATCACAACATCTCAAATAGTAAATATACTAATGATTCTAAAGTGACAGATCACTATGCAATCATACCGACAGGAGATACTGCTGAAATTGCAAGTTTGAGTAAGTTACAGGCAGATGTATATGATCTTATAGTTAGAAGATTCTTAAGTATATTCTATCCGGCTGCTATTTATAAGACAGTAAATATTAGTTTTATGGTAGATAATGAGTTATTTGCAACATCATCTAAGTGTTTGGTTGATAAAGGGTATTTGGATATTATTAACATATCAGATGATGAAGATGATGATAGCAGTAAAATTGATAATAAATTACTTCCTTTTGCTAATAGTGTGAAAATCGGTGATGCCGTTAAGGTTAATGGCTATGATACCAAGGAGGGAAAGACATCACCACCTAATAGGTATAATTCAGGTTCATTAATTCTTGCTATGGAAAATGCCGGGAACTTAATTGAAGATGAAGAATTAAGAAGCCAGATAAAAGGTACTGGAATTGGTACTTCTGCTACAAGAGGTGAAATTCTTAAGAAATTAACTAATATCGGTTATCTTAATATCAATAAATCACAGGTTGTTACACCTTGCGATTTTGGTGAAATGGTGTATGAGGTTGTTAAACTAACAATACCAGAAATGCTTAATCCAGAATTATCTGCAATATGGGATAAAGAATTAGAAGAGATTGCAAACGGTTCAATCAGTTTTCCTTCATATAAGATGAAATTGGATAATTACATAAGAGAGAAAACTAACACAATTAAAAAAGAAGATAAGTTGAATGATATTGCTGCTAATATTAAAGGTTTTGCAACTGGTTCATTATCTATTGAAATGAATAGTAACAGGCACGTTTTGGAAGGATGCAAGTGTCCTTTGTGTGGTGGTGATATAGTTACAACTTCATTTGGATATGGCTGTAGTAATTATAAAGAAAAGAACTGTAAGTTTAGTATAGGTCATACTATTAATTCCAAAACGATTTCAGAAAAGAATGTAAAGGATCTTATAAATAATGGTACAACACCTTTGATTAAGGGATTCATAAGCAAGGCTGGTAAGAAATTTAATGCTTCTCTTGTATTAGAGGATAATAAAATAAAATTTGTTTTTTAGGAGTAACAGATATGGATTGTGCATCGAATAAAGAAAGAGTGTTTTATGTTGTTAAAGGTGATAATGATAACTATATAGAAAATATTGATGGTGATTTTAAGATAACAACTACGAAAAATCCGCATAAAGCATTACATATGAGATATGGAGATATTTTACCTAATTTAAGGACTATTGAGAGTGTTAATTATTGCAGGATTAATCTTAAGCATTGAGGATGCAGAAATAAAAAGTGCAAAAAGCTAAAAGGGAGAATATAGTAAGTTTTGTAAAAGGTAAAAGATGAATATTGTCAGATTAACTTAAAATTCAAAAGGAGAAAATAAATGAGTGCAGAAATTAAATTAAAGATTATAGTAGGAATTATGTGTGGAATTACATTGGGAATTCCATTTACTCCAATAGTATGCTTGATGAGACATCTGTTTATTGTACCATTTAGATATAAGAAAATGCTTAATAAAGCTATAGAACAGGGGCATGTTGTAAAAGCTAAATTAATAAAAGTCAAAGATGCAGCAGGAGAAGGTGGACATTTGGATAGTAGTAGACAAGAAGGTGTATATCAATATGAATATAAGAATAAGACATATAAAACACATTTAGTAGGAGAATCGCCAATACGCAAGGAAATAACATTGTATTTTGAAAGAAACCCAAGAAGAGCAGTAAGCAAGGAAAGATTTGGTGGATATGAAAGTCCGATATTTTTATGTTATTTAGTTTCGGTTTTAATAGTAAGTGTAATTATTATATACATAGGAGTTGTATATGGATTTGGATGGTAAAAAATATTTTGAAAAGTTGGAGTGTTTGTGAATGTTATTTACAAATAACAAATTAAATGTTACAATTAATTTTAAAATAAGCAAAAAGAATTATGAATAAAAAATGTTAAAGATATTAAAAAATAAAGATATTTTTATTGATATAGATGGTACTCTTGATTCGTATCATATTAGTAGTTTTTTATAGAAGTAAAATTGGAAAAATTGAGAGGTAATAATAATGGATGAATATTCATATGCAGAATTTGAAGAAAGTTATAAAAAGATATATGATTCATTAACTAAAGATAAGGTATTACAGGAAAAACATTGCGTGGTTTTCTTAGGTGGTCAACCAGGTACAGGTAAATCAAATTTTATAAATCAAGATTATGCTTTTTCTAATTATATTCAAATTAATGGGGATGAATATAGAAAATTTCATCCACGATATGATGAAATTATATCTTATGATATTAAAAGTATGCCTGAACGTACACAGAAATTTGTGAATGAATGTATTGAAAGATTAATAAATGATTTATCTGATGATGAATATAATCTTATTATTGAGGGGACATTAAGAGACTCGCAAGTTACTATTAATACTTGTCAGAATTTAAAAAGTAAAGGATACAGTACAGACTTGTATATTGTATCTGTTGATGCTGTTGTATCATGGGAATCAACTATTAATAGAGCTGAATTACTTAAAAATATGGGAGAAACTCCGAGATATGTTTCTATAGATAAATATAATTATATTGTTAATAATCTTATAAATAGTGTCAAGAATATTGAATCAGCTGCTTGTTTTGATAATATTTATGTAATTAATAGAAATAATAAAATATTATATCCTGAAGCTGGAGCTATTTCAGCAGCATCTGTTGTTGAAGAACAATTAAATCTTAATAAATGGAATGAATTATTTCCTATATTAAAGGATAAATTCATTGATATGAAAATTGATGTATTACGGTATCAGAAAAGGCGAGGTGGACGATAATTATGGATAACAAATATGTTTTTCATGTTCATACTTATAGGTGTGGACATGCTACTGATGAAACAGATGAAGATTATATAAAAAATGCTATAGCTCTTGGAGCTGATAGTATAACATTTACAGATCATGCCCCTTTTCCTGGTAATCCATTTACAGGTAGAATGAAGTATTCACAATTGAAAGAATATATATCGTCCTTGATAGAGCTAAAAAGCGTATATGAGGGAATTATAGATGTTCATATAGGACTTGAAATAGAATATTTACCATCATATAAAAGTTACTATGAAGAACTTAAAGCTAATGAGGATATTGAGCTTATGATTATAGGACAACATCATTATGAAGTTTCTAAGGGTGTATATAGTTTTATGAGTGATATAAAATATGAATATATTGGACTATTTAATGCAATGATAGAAGGTGTTAATACTGGATTATTTGATGTTGTTGCACATCCAGATAGAGCTTTTAGAAAAGAAAGTATATGGACTAAGGAAATGGCGGAATATTCAAATAAGTTAATTGCAGCTGTAGGTGATAAAATATTGTTAGAAAAAAATTTTAGTTCTATGAAAAAGAAAGGAGCTTACTGGGAAGAATTTTGGGATATTGTACCAGACAAAGTAAAATTAATATATGGTTGCGATGCACATTCGACAAAAGATATGCAGGTTGGGATAAGTAAAGGTAGGTATTATGAAGTCAATTCATCAAATACATTTTCGGCTAAAAAAAATAGGATAATAAAAAGAGGTATTAATGGACTTATATTGGGAACATCAGGAAGTGGATATGTGTTAGAAAATAAAGGAATTAATAAAATATTATAAGGGTGTGCCTTAAATGAAATTCCAGAATTGAGATTAATGTTTAAATATGAATTTTGAAATAGATGAATGTAACAATTTTAGTAAAATATAAGAAATGTATAAAGCCAGTTTTGCTGGCTTTTTTTTAATAACAAGGTATTAAAAAGTATACTTTCTAATACCTATTCTTTTTAACTGTATTTTAGGTTGCAAAAACTATAAGATAAATACTTTTAAAAGTTGTAAAATGATGATATACTTTTACAACAAGGAGCTGATAAAAATGAATTACTATTATGGATATAACAGGGTATCAACTAAGGATCAGAATCCACAAAGAGGAAATGATAACATTATGAGATTTTGTAAAGAACATGATTATCCTTTAAAAAAAATATTTGTGGACAAGCAAAGTGGAAAAAATTATGATAGAGCTAGATATATAATTCTTAAGGAAGATATTTTAAGAACAGGCGATGTACTGGTTATTCCAGAATTTGATAGATTGGGTAGAGCAGATGAAACTAAGAAAGAATTGGAATATTTTAAAGAGCATGGAATAAGGGTGATTTTCTTAGATATTCCAACCACACAAATGGAGTTATCCAATATTGATGATAATATGACTAAAATGATTCTAAGCTGCATTAATGATATGTTAATATCTTTCTATGATTGTCTTGCTCGTTCTGAATTAGAAAGAAAGAAAAAAAGACAAAGAGAAGGTTATGAAGCTTTAAGAAAACGTGGTGAATGGGATAAGATAGGCAGACCAAGAAAAATGTCTAAGGAACAATTTAAACTGGAATATCAAAAGGTTGTTGATGAAGAATTAACTACTACAGAATTAATGAGAAGTTTACAACTTAATAAAGATACATATTTTAGATATGTAAGAGAATATAAAGCTGATTTAATAAAATGATAGATATATGTAGTACTCTTTGCAATATTGCAACAAAAAAAGTTAAAATTGTCAATAGTATCATTGATTTTATAATATGTGTAAGATATTATTATTATGATGATATATGATTTACATTACATTGAAGTGTTTTTTTCTTCAATCCCTTACCCTCTAAGTATTAGATACTTAGAGGGGTTTCTTATATAGGGACGTAATAATTATGTTATATCATTTCGCATTTAACGTATAGAAACGTGGTTTTTAGTATATTTAATTGTTACAATGACAACTTACCCAACAATTTTGTTGCCCGCAAGGCAAGTTACTTGAATTGCCTATATTTTCTGGACATTCCAAACAATTACGTACATTGTCAGGATTATACATAAAGGCTTTGTATGCTTCTACTCTGTCATACTCTGCCTTTGAGACATAGCCTTCTCCGGCAACAAAGTACTTTGTCTATCTTTCTCCGTTTATTTCTATTTTCTTTGTGTTTTTATTAAACATTAATTCTCCTTTTTTGTCGATTATTATTGATTCAAAAAATTTTCTTTCTGTTTCAATGCTTTTCTTAATTTCACTATATTGTTTTAATGGATGTAATTTCATTTTTTTTGCCTTATCAATCGGGCGAAAATGTGGACAAGTCCATCCTTTACGGCTTAGGTATTCTGATTCCTTATCGTACATATTTTCTCTGTAATCACCATTTTTATCATAAAGATAATTAGCCACACATGCATCAAAAAAACCTACAGTCATATCTCCACTTTCAAAATTGTAACAATATCTACAACGATAAGGAATAGTGTCAAGTCCAACCCACATATCAGCTTTTTTATTAGCTTTTTTCCATTGTCTTTTATTCATAAATTCATCTCCTTTTAAAAAGAAAATATACTACTACCAAAACCAAAGAAATAACATATCCAACAGGAACGCTATGCTTATAGCTACTGAAATTAATATCAAAACACATAATAAGGTTCACTAGCAAATCTGGTACGATAACTAATACACCGCCCCCCAAATGCGTAGAGAAGATATGTTTTAATCTCTTTTAACGATTGTTTCTTTCGTAAGTACCTATAAACAGCAATAGTAATACTTGATAAACATAATATCAATCCGATCAATATTACCATTTTCGTAATAACAGGTAGCATAACATTAACTGTATTTTCCAAATTACTTATCAAACTTAAACTCCTTCCACAATAATTTTCTTTTGTTATTTTATGCTTTCCTTTCCTTTATTCAAAATCCTCTGGGTCACATTCAACTTCATCCCAATATTCATTAATAACATAATCCTTAGAGCCATCATCATTAGCAGGGTCATTGTTATAATTACAAAATTGGGTGTATTCTACTCTATGCTTTTCCTCATAATTAGTAAATCTATAATCTACTATGTAATCACAAGTTGGAGCATCCTTATCAATAGCAGAATCATCGTTTTTATAACCTAATTCCATAAGGTATTTTTCACCTTCATCATAATTCATTTTTTTAAGTTTTGTCATATCAGCTTTCATATTTTTTATTTTCCTTTCCTTTTAAGAACTTCTTTAATTTATGCATAAATTATAACATAGAAATTGTTAATTGTCAATATTTTACAGCAAAAATGTAAATTATTTTACAATGAATTCACTTAAAAATCTTTAATTTTATTTTTTCTTTTAATTGTATTTTGGTAAAGCCGGAATTTTGCAGATATTCTATAAAATTTATTAAGTTGTGTAATTGTTGTTAACATATGTATGTTTGTCTTTGATATTGTATTGTTATTAAAAAAATATTAGGAGGCTTTTTATGGCAGATATTAATTTGTTAAAGAAACTTGTTGATGATGATTCTAACAAAGATGAATTGGCATTTAAGGTAAATAAAGATAATTATGTCAGTATTCAGACGGATATGATTATTCTATTTATGGTTCTGATTATAGGGTATTAGATGGTGGTATATATGATGATCCAGATGTATCTATTTTTGAAGCACTTAATAATGTGTGTGAAGATTATTTTAAAAAGGATAGTATCTATGAAGTTACTGATTATGATGAGCTTGTAGAGAAGTCCAATGATGCTGAAATAGAATATGTTAATAAACATAGAATGACCAGATAATGTGAGGATATTATTATGCAAAAAAATAAACCTAGTATTCAGATTACTTTATTTGATTATTTTAAAGATGTAGAGCAATTTACATTAGCAGAAGCAACAGAATGTGTTAAAGCTGCTAAAGCAGAAATTAACGCTCCTGTTAAAGAGCCTAGTATTCGTGCCAGGATTTATGAGGGAATTGATAAAGGTTTATTTCAAAGGGTATCTAAAGGTGTATATACCGTTAAAAAAGAAGATAGTACGTGCCTTTTAATTAATGGAGATGGCAGGAATCTTAGCTGGATTGAAGATGATTCTATTGATTGCCTTATAACAGATCATCCTTATGATTTACATAGTTCTTTGAAAGGTGGTAATCGTGATTTTGCTAATTATGATTGCTTTAAGTATGAGCAGAGTGATTTTAATGAAAAAGCAAGAGTAATGAAATCAGGCTGTTTTGTTGTTGAATTCTTTCCTGAAGAAAATTCGGAAAATTATAAGTATATATATGATTGTAAAGTGATGGCTGAAAAAGCTGGATTGAATTATTATTCAACTGTTAACTGGAAGAAAGGTAATTTTGTTGCAAATACAGGAAGGAAAGCTAAGAATACAGAGCAGATTGTATTTTTTACAAAAGGTAAGCCTAGAGCATTAAAAATAGATGCTAAAAAGGAAAAGGCTTTTTTTGCTTCACATACATTAATATCATTGGACGAATGTGATTTTAAAGTATATGTAGCTAATGATGTGTATGAGAGTATTAACAAAGTTATTATTGATTTAGATATAGATTATAAATCCAATGATTTAGCTTTTTTATCAGATTCTTATGGTTATGATTATTTAGAAAAATTATCTGAAAAGCAATATATATTATTGTATTTAGATACTTTTGAGATTTCATACGTTAATGCGGATAAGGATATTCATTTTTATATGTCGGGTACAAATGGTATGTTACCTACAGAATTTGATGTTGAGCCAGTAAGTAAAAATGATAAAATTCACCAGGCTGAAAAACCTACAGAGCTTATTGAACAGATTATAGGTTATATTACTTTACCGGAAGAACATAATAAGGTTTTAGATCAGTTTTCTGGAAGTGGAGCAGTAGGCGAAGCAGCATTAAATACTCATAATGATGCAATTTTGATTGAAAAAAATTCTGATACGTTTGAAAAGATGGAAAATAGGTTACGTCGAAAAAGTAGATGAAATATATATACCAAATGATGATAAGAGTGTGATTAGTATGATTAATAGTAAAAAAATAATGTATAGTGCGGGTAAAAATGATGAATGTTTAACTTTAGAATATGCAGTTAAACCTATTTTAGAATATATACCTGCTAATGCGGTGGTTTGGTGTCCATTCGATAAGGAAAATAGTGAATTTGTGAAGTTAATTAAAGAACAGGGACATAAAGTTATTGTTTCTCACATTGATTATGGACAGGATTTTTATGATTATGAACCAGATGAACATTGGGATTGTATTATAAGTAATCCGCCATTTACCAACAAAAGAAAAATATTTGAGAGAGCTTTAAGTTTTGAAAAACCTTTTGCGTTGATTATGTCAAACACTTGGTTGAATGATTCTGCACCTAAATTATTATTTATGGAGAAAGATTTGCAGTTACTTATGTTTGATAAGCGTATGATGTTTAGTAATAATGGAGTAATACTCGACAAGATAACTTTTAGCTGCAGTTATTTTTGCTGGAATTTTCTTCCTAAGCAAATTGTTATGAAAAAACTTTTTTGATTGTTTATTGTGGGAGGTGTTATATGGTTACTTTAGTGTTTGAGTATTCGAAACCTAAAGAATTTAATGGCTTTGTTACTAATATGGATCAAGTTTCATTTATGGATTTAGATGAATTTAATAAGTATTTAAAAGGTGAAGCAGCTTATAATTTTATTGATGATTCTGTTAAAAGAAATGATGATGAAAAATTATTATATGCTTTTGAAGATGATAAGATTGTTTGGGTTAATAATACAGATATTAATAAAAATGAGGGTATCAAGTATGCAATTCTTCAATTAGCTGAGGGGGAACAAACAAGATATAAAAGAAATATAAGCCTTGATTTTTTGAAATCCTTGTATGATTCACCTAGTTGTAATGATTATGAGTTTGTTTATTTTGGTAGCATAAGATACAAGGAAAATAGTGAGCTTGTTTTAGAAAATATTTATAGAGAGTTTAATTCTGATAAATTAAGACCAGGTGATTATTATGGTACTTCTCTTAGTATGTCTGATGTAATTCTTATTGAAAATAAAAATAAAATTCAAGCATATTATTGTGATCGGTTTGGCTTTACTCTTTTAGATGATTCTTTTGTTACTGAACAATTAAAAGAAAAATTCGCTTGCAACCTTGATATAAAAAAAGAATATATGTTGCTTGGCAATTTTGATAATTTTATACCTATAACGATTGATTCATCTATTAATTTAAGGAATAGATATGGTTATTTGGATGATAATTATGGTGATGTATTTTCGTTAGCTGATGAACGTTCAAAATTATATTCGAATGCAACTGATGCATTGAATGTTGAGTTTTTAGAAATCAGCAAAGAAATAGTGAATTTTGTTAATGATGGATATATAGATATGGCATCTTCTATTCGTAATATAAATTCAAATAATGATTCTGTTGATATAAGCGTAATTGGTAAGAGTACATTTTTAAATTGTCTTGTTAATGTAGTTACTGATAATAATGTAAAAGAACATTTTACATTAGATGTGGAGTTTCCTGATGGATTTTTTTATATTGGAACTGATAAACTTGTTAAACAATTTAATAAGTATTCTTCAAAAATTGTTAGCTCTATTGGTATTAATTCTAATTTTAAGTTTAAAGCTGAGCCTGCATTTAATGATCCGTTTATTAGAAAAGCTGGAAAGGGTGGTATTTAATATATGTATTTTGAAGTTGGTTATGTTAATAATTGTGTTTGTCAAGCAAATATTTATGTTGCAGAAGCCTATTTTAAGGAAACTCGTAACGTTGATGAATTTATAGGCATAAGTAAGTTGAATAATAAAATTAAACCAGAGCAACCTGTGATTGAGGTTCCGGCAGATTATGAACCATTATTTTCTGTTGCGGTAACTGAAACATTGCGTAGGGATGTGACTGTTAGAGCTAAAAGTAAGGAAGAAGCCTATGCTCAGGTGGAACGATTATATAGTAATGAAAATATAGTTTTGGATGCTGATGATTTGGTAGAAAGTAATATTAATGTCTATGATTATTCACAAATTGATTATAAGGAAATGAGTGAAGATTATAAAAATAGTGAAAATTCTATTACGGATGATTACAAAGATATGAATATTCATAGAGGAAAAACACGGTGATTTTTTATAAATTAAGTAAAGAGATGTGTGTCATTATGACACATATCTCTTTTTTGCAATTATGCCAAAATATACTTGAAAATTCATTAAAATTACTTCACTTATCGAAAGAAATTTGTCGATTGAAATTTTACAATAATACTGTAGGTAGTCGCACCTATATATCACGATTATATTTTAGGAGGTATTTTTATGCGTTATGATATTCAGATTGCAAAAGTAAAAGATGAAAATTCTAATTTGCTGGGTTATGCTGATGTAACATTGGGTGGTTCATTTGTGATTAGAGGTATTAAAATCATGAATGGTTCCTATGGACCATTTGTGTCAATGCCAAATTATAAATCAAGCAAAACAGACGAAGATGGAAGAGCTGTGTATAAGGATATATGTTATGCAACTAACGGAGATTTTGAAAATGAGCTTGTTTCTAATATTCATTCTGCTTATTCGGGTAAGCATTCACCTGAAATTTCAAAGATCACATGTACATGTTTAGAAGATAAGGGTAATCTTAAAGCTATTGCAGATGTAGCATTTAATGATTCTTTTGTCGTTAAGGGTGTAAAAGTTATGGAAGGCAGTGATGGAGTATTTGTATCAATGCCTAATTACAAAGTTTCAAGAGATGGTAATGATGAATTTCGTGATGTGTGTAATCCTGTTACAAAAGATTTTTACGAACAATTCACTAATAAAGTTCTTGAAAGTTATGAAGCAGCAAAGTCCGGTGAAAATACAAGGACATTTGAAGTAAGTTCAAACTTACCTCGTTACAATATTTCTGTACATAAGATGAAAGATAGCGATTCTAATGTATTAGCTTATGCTGATTTGTCCATTGGTGGTTCATTTGTTGTCAAAGGGATTAAGATTATGGATGGTTCTAATGGAGCATTTGTATCAATGCCAAATTATAAGACGAATAAATTAGACGAAAACGGTGGTGCTATATACCAGGATGTTTGCTTTCCTATCACTAAAGAAGCAAGAGAGAAAATCTTTAGTGATATTATTTCCGCTTATGATGGTTCAAAGAAACCTCAGATTACGGATGTAAGGTGTACTTGCTTAGAGGATAAAGATAATCTTAAAGCTATTGCAAGTGTCACGTTTGATAAGAGCTTTACTGTTGAAGGCATAAAGGTTATGGAAGGCAGCAATGGCACTTTTATATCAATGCCTAACTATAAGGTTTCAAAAGATAGTAAAGATGAATTTCGTGATATTTGTTTTCCTGTTACATCAGAATTTCGTGATGAATTTAATAATGCAGTTATGAATAAGTATAATGAAGTTCGTGATAAGTCAATTAATGCTGAACCAATTCATAGAGCAGCAGGTAAAAGCAGATAAGATGTTAATTTATGTTTAACATGAGTTTACAAAATAACGGATTGTGAATTATATACAATCCGTTATTTTGCTAATATGACGTTGAAGGAGAGACTTTTTATGATTGATAAACAAAAAAACTATCTTGAAACTATTAATAAAATTGTAAGTGGTAATTTTAATGATTATTTGAAATTTCTTAAATTTGCAAGCAGTGGTAATATCTATAATTATGATTTTCCTGATCAGATTCGTATTTTTCAAAAAAAACCAGAAGCAAAATTAGTTGTGCCATATGAAATATGGCGTTCTGTTGGTAGATCCCCTAAGTTTAAGACTGGTATACATATAGATTTGAGTGATGATTTTGTAGGTGAATTATATAAGAATATTGATAGTAAGTTTAATGGGTGTGTTTTTGCATATGAAGATACGGTAGGTAATTCATTTGATTATAAAATTAATGATACATTGAGTAGTGAAGAACTTGATTATGTTACAAAAAAATTTAATGAAGGAATGGATTCTTATAAAGATTTTTATTTTTCCATTAATTTCTTGACACGAACAAGTGTTCGGGATATAATTTTACCAGGTACTAATAGTGAAAAATATGAATTTATTTGTGAAGCTACTTTATATTCTATTTATAATAAATTTAATCTGCAATATACATTTTCTCAAGAAAGTATAGAAGTTTATAATAGTCTATCTGTGGATGAAAGAAGAGATTTATTAGAGTTTTCACAATCAAATATTCAAAAAATATCACGTAAATCTATTAAGTATATTAATTATTATGTTAATGAATTTAGAAAGGGAGGAATAGAACATGAGCGAATTAACACCACTTCAATACAAAATTCTACAGATGAAAGAAGAGCAGGCAATGAGATTTCTGATGCCAGACGAGGAAGTAATCGAGCCAATGACAGAGATGGATATTATACGCAAGACGGGCCCAATGGGAGCAGAAGTTCTCGACTTTCTGAAGGAAACAATTCCAACACTTTACAAGACATGGTTGAGCATAGGGAAGATGTATCCGTTCGTTCAGAAAAGAGTTCAAGAAGCGAAGAAATTGAGAATGACAATAGAGAATCAGCAGAACCAGGAATTCTTCAAGAAGAATCCAAAAGCAGAATGGAAGGAACAGTATCAGGCAAGAGAGAGAGCCAGACAGATAGCGATGGAAACAGTGAGATCAGAAGTACTGTTCAGACCAGTAACGATGATGGGCAATTAAGTTTTAATTTTAGTGGTAATGAAGATAGTGTAATAGATGAAATTAATAATGAGTTAGAAAATTCATTTGATGCAAATATCAATAATAATTATACCTATATTCAGCCTAAAATTGAGAAAGTACCGGAAGAATATTTAACGGATATTTTACTTAGAGGTTCTGGTTTTGTTGGTGGAAAGCAGAGGATATTTGATTTTTATAATAAAAAGCAAATGTCTAAAACAGAGAGAGTTGCTGCTATAAAGAAAGAATATGGTTTAGGTGGCGTTGGTATTCCTTTAGATGGCTATGGATGGCATGGTTATGATTCTTTTAGAAATGGACTTACTGTTAAATGGAGAGATTCTGAAGGCGAAAAGGAAGGTCATGTATCTTGGAATGTTGTTGAAGATAACATAAGAAATCTTATAATGACAGGTAAATATCATCTTCCTTTTTATTTTGAAGTTAATGCTGACATTACTGGTATTGATAATGTCGAAGCTAATCGGTTGCTTGTTCATGCAGCTGACAGAATATCTGTACGTATATTATTACTTGATGTTTTGAATGATGATACATTACTTACAGCAGAAAAGGTTAATGGGTTATTATCTCTTGATAAATGGTTATTCACTGATTATGATAAACCTTTGATTAAAACTACAGTTGATCTTGAAAATAATTTAATAAATCTTTCTTATCCTGCTCCTTTAGCTTCAATTGGCAGTTATGAATTATCATTTGATGATATGCTTTCAGGAATTAATAATATATTAAATTCTGATAAGTATATGACCATTATTGAAAATACAAAAAGTAATTCATCTAAAACTGTTTCAGATAATTCAGGAACCTTAGAAGATTCAATTAAGATTCTCTGTGTTGATTCTGATGTATTTGATAGTTATAGAACGATTATCAAGGACTTATTATCAAAATATAATATTAGTGATGAAAATAAGATTAATTATATTAAAGAAATCACTTCAGATAAAACCGCATTTGGGGTGAATAAATATGGACTTGTAGAATTTAAGTTTTTGTCTGATTCTATTAATGTTAATTATAAAGATAGTAGTTATAACAGACTAAATGCTTCATTAAAATATGATGATTTAATTGCTTCATTTCCTGCTTTTTTTAATGCAGATGGATTCCTTGATATTGATAGTTCTGTTTTAGACCAGGCTAATAATATATCAGGTGATTTAGAGCAAGTTAAGGAGTATCTTGATTATTTAAAATCTATTAATTATATAAATGATGAAGATATTATAGACAGCATTAAAGTTGGTGATGGCATTGAAATCGAAAATACTATTTTTAATGTTACAGAAATAACTGATAGTGACATCAAGATGATGGATGTATCACTTCTTTATCCTATAACACGTGTTGAATCTAAAGAAAACATTAAGTGGATGCTTGATACTGGAAATGCTTCTCTTATAATTGATGGTGATGTTAAAAATATTGTTGATGAAGATATTTCAGTTACTGAAAAAACTGTTTCTGAACAGGAGACAGTTAAAGAAAAAGGAGAAGCAGTTACCTTTTCGTATGGGGATGATTGGAAACCGAACATAGGTAGTGATAATGAAAGATATAATAAGAATATTGAAGCTATTAAAATACTTAAGAGTGTTGAGAGTGAGAATAGGTATGCAACTGCTAATGAACAGCAAATATTAAGTATGTATGTTGGCTGGGGTGGTTTATCTAATTGCTTTGATATTGATAAAAATCTGGAAAAATATAATGAGCTATCTGAATTGTTAACCGAAGAAGAATTTAAGTCTGCTAGAGCAAGTACAACAGATGCTTTTTATACTCCAAAAGAAGTAATAGATGCTGTATATGATAGTTTGAATAGAATGGGATTTACTGGTGGCAATGTATTAGAACCATCATGTGGTATAGGTAATTTTATATCTGATATGCCACGTAATATGCGTGAAAAATCTAATATATATGCAGTTGAATTAGATTCTATTTCTGGTCGTATTGCTAAGTTGTTACATCCAGATGCCAATATTCAGGTTTCAGGATTTGAAAATGTGTCTTTTGATGATAATGTTTTTGATGTTGTTATTGGAAATATACCATTTGGTGATTATAAGGTAAGTGATGCAAGGTATAATAAGAATAATTTTCTTATACATGATTATTTTATTGCTAAATGTCTTGATAAAGTGGCTGCTGGTGGAATTGTGGCTTTAGTTACTTCTAAAGGTACTCTTGATAAAGCTAATAGTAAGGTAAGAAAGTATATTGCTGAAAGAGCTGATTTGTTAGGAGCTATCAGACTTCCATCGGATACTTTCAAGGCAAGTGCTAATACAGAAGCAACTTCTGATATTCTATTTTTCCAGAAAAGAGAATCTCCGGTTGTTGTTAACGAAGATATTAATTGGATTGGATTAGGATATACAGATGATGAAGTTGTAGTTAATCAGTATTTTTTAGATAATCCTGTAATGTGTCTTGGTAAGATGGTTAAAGATACTCAAAGGTTTGGTGCAGATAGTGCTATTACTTCATGTATTAATGATAATAAAGATATTGGTCTTAATATTAAGTTAAAAGCTGCTGTTAATGAGTTACCTTCAAATGTATTTAATGCTGTCACATTAAATGATATAGAAGATGTGAAAGATGATAGTTTTGAGGTATTGTGTATTCCGGCAGATCCTAATGTGAAAAATAATACATATGCCCTTGTTGATGGTGAAGTATATCTTCGTGTGAATTCTATGATGCAGCTGCAAAAAGGTGAACTTAATAATGTTGCTTATGAACGTGTTAAAGGTTTATGCAATATTCGTTCAGTATTTCATAAATATATGGATGACCAGCTTAATCAGGAAGATGATTCAATTATTAAAGCGGATCAGGCTGCATTAAATGATGTTTATGATGCATATGTAAAGAAATATGGATTTATTAATTCTTATGCAAATAATTTAGCGTTTAGTGATGATGTTGAATATCCTTTGCTTTGTTCACTTGAAAAATCAACAGATGATAAAGATGTTTTTGAAAAAGCTGATACTTTCTATAAACAGACTATTAGACCTAATACAAAGGTTGAAGAAGTTAATAATGCTACAGATGCTTTATTGGTTTGTTTGAATGAATATAATTCAGTTGATATTGAAAAGATACTTGAATTATACAATGTACCTTTTGAACAGCTCGTCAATGAACTTAAAGGGCAGATTTTTAGGAATCCTGAAAGAGTTATTGACGATGAACCATATAGTGGCTGGGAAAGTGCAGAAGAATATCTGTCTGGAAATGTTAGGGACAAGCTAAAGGTTGCTGAAACAGCGAATGAATATAATCCTATATTTTCTGATAATATTGAAGCTCTTACTAATGTAATTCCTAAAGATCTTGAGCCTTCAGAAATAAATGTTGGATTTGGTATGTCATGGATTGATGTTGAAGATTATGAAAACTTTATTTATGACACATTGGAAATTAACGATTATTATTCAAGGAAGAATATTAACATTTCTTTTGAGCCTAAATCACATTCTTATAATATTAGTAAAAAAAGTAATGTTAATTATAATGAAATTGCTGTGATTAAGTATGGTACAAAACGTATGAATGCCCTTGAAATTATTGAAAATCTGCTTAATTTGAAGCAAATTGAGGTTAAAGACAGAGTTGAAGAAGATGGTAAGGTCAGATATGTTCTTAACGCAAAAGAAACTTTACTTGCCAGGGAAAAGGGCGATATTTTGAAAGAAAAATTCAGATCGTGGTTTTGGAATGATAGTCAGAGATATGAAAAATATATTCGTATATATAATGATAAATTTAATAATACAGTTTTGCGTGAATATGATGGAAAGTATATGACATTTCCAGGAATGAATTCAATGATTAATTTAATGGATTACCAAAAATCTGCTGTAGCTCGTGTTTTAAGAAATGGTAATACACTTCTTGCTCATTGTGTTGGTGCTGGTAAATCATTTGAAATGTCAGCAGCTTGTATGGAATTAAGAAGGCTAGGCTTAGCTAATAAGCCATTAATTGTAGTTCCTAATCATCTTACTAATCAGATGGCAAGTGAATTTATGACATTATATCCTAATGCAAATATCTTACTTACAACTAAGAAAGATTTTGAGAAATCACGTCGTAGAAGATTTATAAGTAAGATTGCAACTGGTGATTATGATGCTGTAATAATTGGTGCAAGTCAGTTTGAAAGAATTCCTATCTCAAAAGAAAGACTTGAGGAATATCTTAGGAAAGAAATTGATGACTGTGTAGCATCTATTGAAGCTTTACGTGATGAAAATGGTGAGAAATGGACTATTAAGCAGATGGAACGTAAAGTTAAGCAGCTTGAGTTTAAGCTGAAAAATCTTGTGAATGAAAAAATTAAAGATGATGTTATAACTTTTGAGGAATTAGGTGTAGATGCCTTGTTTGTTGATGAAGCTCATAATTATAAGAATCTTGATTTTGATACTAAAATGAGTAGAGTTGCAGGTATTAATCCAACAGGAGCTAATAAGGCTACTGATATGTATCTTAAAGTTAGATATATTCAGGAATTAACACCTGGTAAGAATGTAGTTTTTGCAACTGGTACACCAATCAGCAATTCTATGTGTGAATTGTATACAATGCAAAAGTATTTGCAGCTTGATAGACTTGAAGAATTAGGAATTGAACATTTTGATGCCTGGTCAGCTAACTTTGGTGAAGTAGTTACTTCTATGGAATTAGCACCTGAAGGACAGACTTATCGTGAACGTACAAGATTTGCGAAGTTTGTTAATTTACCAGAACTAATAAGCTTATACAAAGAGTTCGCTGATATTCAGTTACCGGATATGCTTGATTTAAAAATCCCTAAACTTAAGAATAATCAGTTTACTATCATAGAAAGTGAACCCGATTCTGTTACTGAAACATATATGAAAGATATATGTGAAAGAGCGGAAGCAATACATAATCATGCTGTAGATCCTAGCGAAGATAACATGCTAAAGATATGTAATGATGGACGATTATTAGCTGCTGATACAAGGCTTATAAATATGGATAATGAGACATATGAAGATTCTAAGATTATGAAGTGCGTTGATAATATCGTGAAAAAATATCATGAATCTCAGGATATTTTAGGTACTCAGATTGTATTTTCTGATATTGGTACTCCTAATATGAAATGGAGTGAGGATTGGGAAAAAGTTTGGAAGGAAAAGTCTGTTAAATCAGATAAAAGTCAATTTGATCTTTATAACTGCATAAAGACTGAGCTTGTTAAAAGAGGAATTCCAGCTGATGAAATATGTTATATTCATGATGCTAATTCAGATGTGCAGAAGTCTAAGATGTTTGATGATATGAATAGTGGTAAAAAACGTATTATATTTGGTTCTACAGGTAAAATGGGAACTGGTACAAACATACAGAAACGATGTGTAGCAATGAATTAGACGTGCCTTGGAGACCATCTGACGTAGAACAAAGAGAAGGAAGAATCTTACGTCAAGGGAATATTAATGAAGAAGTTGAAATATTTAGATATGTAACAAAAGGTACTTTTGATGCTTATAACTGGAATATTATTGTTAATAAACAAAAATTTATAAGTCAGATTATGACAAGTAAGGATGTAACAAGAGAATGTAATGATATAGATGATAGTGTATTAAATTATTCAGAAGTTATGTCTATTGCATCCGGTAATCCATATATTAAGAAACTTAATGAAGTTGAAATGGAATTGAAGAAATTAACAACTTATAAGAGATCTTATGAGGATAACCATATTGCTATGAAAGTCAATATTAATAAACTTCCAGATAAGATTGAAGCTGGAATTAAAGAAGTTAACAAGGTTGTTGCTGATATTAATAAAAGAGATACTTATCTTAATAGTCACAAGGATGCTGATGACAAATTAATATTTAGTATGACAGTTGCTGATAAGCAGTTTACAGATAAAGAAGAAGCTAATAATTATATAAAATACCTTGTTGATAAATTACCTGTTGGTAAAAATTTTACTGGTGAGTATTGTGGTTTTAAATATAATATTTCTAAAGAAGTAAAGGACTTTACAAAAAGTGAAGTGTTTGTATCTGTAAAGGGTGAACGTGCTTACACAAGAAATCTTGGTATTGATAATGTTCGTATTATACATAATGCATTGATTAGTATGAATGAATATAAAGAGCATCTTGAATCTATTGTTGAACGTAATAAAAGAAATCTAGTTGTTATTCAGGAAGAATATAATAAACCTTTTGAATATGCAGATAGGCTTGAAAAACTTACAGCAAGAAAAAGAGAATTAACTGAAATGTTGTATAAAAGAGATAATAATATTAATAGTGAAGAACCAGTCACTGATGAAAAAGAAAAAGTTGCGAAAGCAAACAAAATTCTATAAAATCCTACAGAAGATAAAAGGTATTATATCAGTGAAAATTCTGTGGGATTTAGGAGATGAGAGGAAAATGTTATTTGAAAAAAATGTAATACATAGTTTCTGATGTAATATAATGGCTCAAAAGTCAAATTAATATTGAAAATATCTCTTGAAAGTAATATAATTTAATCGTGTCATATATCTCATAAAATATGAAATGTATGAAATATATCAATGTAAATAAAAAGGGTTTGGAAGGAGAAATGGATATGGAGAACAGAAGAGAGACAAGGATATTGACGGATCAGGTCTTAGATGGAATTAATTATTCTGAAGATAAACTTGCACTCACTTTGGAAATAACAGGAAATAGACTTGCGACAGAAAGGAATAAGCAGAATCTTTCTGTCGCAGAAGCAGCATTAAAATGTGGATTTGATGCATCTAACATATACAGACTTGAAAGAGGTGAAAATGTTTTACTGAAGACATTCCTTCGTTATGTCTATGCGTTGAATCAACCTGTGTCTGTGTTCGTCCCTTTCAACGAAAATGTAAAATCTCCTGGTAGTATAGGCGAACAAATAGATATACTTACAGAAAAATTAAGTATTAAAGAAAAAAACCTTGTACTTAGTACAGTTGTGTCCCTAGTTGATGCAATATCAAGCACTAAGTAGTATATATTAAGCAAAAAAAGACAAATCTAGGTAGCATATTTGTCTTTTTTTGTATTGACAAATAACAATGCAAGAGGTAGTATATTTTATATAAACTACTATAAGGAGGGTTGCTATGGGCAAGCTTCAAGAAATTTGCAATGAAAAAAATCTTTCTACTATTGGAGATTTGGCTTCTAAAATAGGCAATAATATAGAATTAACTACTTTAATCAATATTAGTGATGATTCTAATTTGTTAAATACGAATATAAAAAATGTTATGTATATATGTAAAGCATTAGAGATTGAAGCTGAGAGATTAGTTGATATGAATGTTATAAAAGCAGATGCAGAAGCTGCATTAAATAGATACTATGAAAAGAATCCAGTTGCACCTAATATAAAAAAAGCATATCATCTTAACTATATGATTATAAAAAAAGCATGTGACAGAGGGAATATAACAGAAGATGAATGTTTGCATATTTTATCTGAAATGAAGAACATAAAAAAAAAATATATTACTTCAAATAATGAAAATGTTAAGGAATTTCTTATTGAAATAAGGAAGGTATATGCTCCTTATTTTCTAAGAGATAAAGCAGTTGATGAGTATACTGAAAAAATGAGATATTATCAATTTATATATAATATTAAAAGTTCTGTAATTAGAGATTTATTAGGGTGCAGTCAATCATATTATTTGAATTTTTCTACTGGATATGTGGATTTAGGTACATTATCATTTATTAATGCCATTAAATTAGCAGCTATTTTTAATACAACAGTATTAGATCTTTTTGATAACTATTTTTTTTCTTTATAATGTATTACAAATAATTTTTATCTAATAAATTAATTAAAATAATTCAGAACAGGAATTTATTTCTTACTTTTTTATGATAATATTAATATGAATACTTTAAATAATTTATTGGAGGATAATTTATGAAAAAATTAGACATATATTACGATATTGTTTCAGATATAGTTGTCATGAGGAAATTAGACAAAATACACGAAGCTGTAATTATGGCAAATGAATTAAGTAGAAATTTATTTGATGATATAAGACCATACATGAAAACTGTTGATTTAACTAAGCTTGATGAGTTATCAAAAGATGATTTATATAGTGAATTAAAATATATAAATTATAAAGATAATGGATGTGTCAGAAATTGTGTGCTGACGGATATAGATAACATATCTATTGAAGATGATTCAGGATCATTTTATATAAAAGAGTTTTCAGGATATGATGTTGAAAGTGGATGCTTAGTTAAAACAGATGAATTTCATATTTTAGATAATAGAAATTTATTTGAAGATAATTTTCCCTTGATTGTAAATACTCTTATTGATTTAGGGGTAAGGACAAATAATGAAGAACTTATGGAGTCAGTTATAAAGACAATTGGAAAGAAGATGCCAGCACCAACATTTAAAATTCATCAGTTTAGTACAAAAAGCAGGTGATTTTGCAAAAAAGTAATTGCATAACTGCTAACATTTTAGATTAATATAGTATATAATTATATAGACAGCAATAAATAACTTAGTAAAAACATAAATGAAAAAGAAAAAGCGGTAATCGCTACCAACAATTACCGCTACCGCTTTGTTTGATTAATCAAACAACAAATTTACTATTTAAATGTAACCTTTAAATATAACAAATAACAAATAATAAATAACAATATTATAATATAATAAGCTCTGCTAATTGTCAAGTGGTAGAGTATCCTTTTATATTTTTTTAATATTGTTATATCGTTATTAAGGTTTATGTTTTTTAGGCATAGACCTTTTTTGTTTGTGTCACATTGACACATATCAAAAAATATATAAACTATACGGAGAATATAAAAACACGAAAGGAGAATAACTTGATGCAGTTAGCAGAATTTATACATGAAAATTATAAAGATAATGAATACATAGCAAAAATGAATATACAAGCTAATAGACATAATGTAAGTACATATCATTTTCAGTCTGCTAACTTAGCTTTAGTTCCGGGTGAAGTTGATACTTATATATCTATGAATCCAATGTCATGGAAAGACAGAAAAATCAAGAGAGACAAGCAGCATGTTAGTGCTTTAAGGTGGCTATACGTTGACTTGGATATTTATCGCTCTGATTATAGTGAATTAACTAAAGAACAAATATTGTGGAATCTTGAGGAGGATTATTTTGGTACAAGAATGCCACATCCTACTTACATAGTTGATTCTGGTCGTGGAATGTATTTGTTGTGGAGAATTGATGAACATAAATTAGCTTATCCTCGTTGGGTTAAAGTTCAAAATTATCTTACTAATTTGTTGCTTGAATATGGTGCTGATACATCTGTTGTGTCTGATTCTGCGAGGGTTTTAAGAGCGGTTGGTTCGATAAATTCTAAATCGAATACTAGAGTGGACATTATGAGAGCATATACTATGCGTGTCTATACTCTATATGATATTATGACACAATATATGATTAATATTAAAATAAGTAATAAAAGTAAGAAAAAGACAACTAAGAATAGCTACAAAAATAATAAAATTATATATTACAATACTCCTTACACATTAATTAACTCTCGCCTTATAGATTTAGAGAGGTTATTTGTTATGCATAGAGATTGCGATAACTCACATAGAGAGTGCATATTATTCTTATACAGATATTGGACTTTATGTGTTTCAGATGATACGGAATTAGCCTTAAATAAGACAATAGAACTAAATAATAGAATTACACATAAATTACCTTTAAAAGAAGTTATTAAAGCAACAAAAAGTGCAGAAAAATATTATAAAAACAATCAGTCACTTAAGTTTACTAATTTAAAACTTATTGACTTCCTGGCTATTTCGGAAAATGAGATGAAGGATCTAAGGACAATTATATCTAATAAAGAAAAGTTGAATCGTAAAAAAGATAGAAATAGAAAAAATTATCTAGCTAAACTAAAATTTGATGGGAAGGACACTAAAGAAGTTGAAATTAAAAAACGTAGGATAAAAGAAATTCAATACATAAATGAAGGAAAAAAGGTACAAGAGATATGCTCACTTCTCAATATTTCAAAAAGTACTTTTTATGAAGATAAAAAATTTTTATCAAGCCTTAGCGAAAATGAAGTAAATGAAATTATTATAAGTGAGAAAATAATAGAAATAAACAAGAAAAATAACATTAAAGATACAGATAAGACAAATAACTCTATGATTCCAGAAAATTCAGCTCATGTATTAAGTGTACGTAGTACTATTTATTCTGGGGAGATTGATTTTGAATTAGATACTATATTATCATCTAAACAATTAGATTATGTTCACTATATAAGATTTGGATAGTATTACTACTATGAAATATGATGAAGGGGTATTTAATAGAATCTAAAGAATTTATTTTATTAAATTGAAATGAGAGATATAGAAAGAAAGGAAAATGATTAATGCTCATTTTTCCCTATTTTCTTTGATGTATTTATTGATTTCTAAAATTCTATTAAGTATAGGATTAATAAATTCCTGTTCTTTGCTTGTTAAACATATATATGAATCTAATAGTTGAGAGAGTGTTTCTGCGTTTTGTTTACTTAAATGGTAATCTGTTATTAAACAGTTTTCTATTGGGCTATTATTTAGAAATAGTAGTTCATTGCCATTTTGAAAACTTTCAGGATCAATATTGAAAGTTGAGTATATTTTTTCTAGAAGTTTATCATATAATTTATTTCTACCTATTTCGATAGCAGAGATACAACCTCGTGATACACC
>CAJMOW010000009.1 GCA_905215145.1 uncultured bacterium
AAAATCTACCAAATAAAATGGTAGAAATTTTACTAATCTTTGCAGACATTGATACTGATTTTTCAGCAGTATGCTCTAAATCGTGTTTAGCATTACCATCCATTTATGCTGCCTCCTTTTCTGGTACGTCATAAACAACTTCTTTAGAATTAGGAAATTGAATTATTTTATTATTAATCATTTTATTATAACTATCTATTATTTTAGAGCTAGTATAATGATTAATATATTCATCATTAATATTATGAAATCCAATTTGTTCATCCTTTAAAAACTCTAATACTACTTTCTCTTTATCAATCTTACTCTTTACTAAATTAACCTCTATATATCCTTCTAAATTATCTATAACTAATGGTACTTTTATAAAATTAGATTTAAAACTACATTTTACTTTTGGAATTTCTAAAGTTAAAATCTCCTTATTTTTTAAATTGCTAGGTGTAAATACCTTAACATATTTACTAATTTCAGAAAAAGATAACTTTCCTTCATAATCTTTTTTATATCCTGTTAATCTATATTTAGACATACCACTATTAAATATACCTTTACGTGGTGCTATGATTAAATAACTTTTATTATCTGTCCAATTACATATTTTCTTTAATGCAAATAGTAGAACATTTGGATCTTCAGTTTTAATATAAAATCCTTTTTCTGTTTCTAAGTATATTTTAGAATGGTATATTTTACATATAGGTTCTTTATATTTTGAAATATAACTATTGTCATATAAAATATCTTCTTCTTTTGGGACTGATTGCACATCTTCATTTTTGTCTAAAGCTCTTACGTTTTTTTTAGTTTTATCTTCCCAATTTTCTTTTAACTCTTCAAAACTTTTTGTACCAATATACTCACCATCAACATTGTATATTGAATGGGATTGTCCATACTTTAACTTTGTAAAAATAGTATCTCCATTATCCGATTTTAAACATTCATTTTTAGGTATATAAAAATATTCTTTAGCACTTGTAAATGGTATCCTTACAAAATAATGTGTATCAGTTTCCTTAGAGTCTATCAATAACATTTTATTAACTGAAAATTCATAATCTCTTTTAATAAAACTTTCCTTAGTTTTATCCATTTCTTTTGATTTAGATTCTTCAGTTTTTTTTAACTCTTTTTCTGATACAACATTACTTTTATCTATATTCAATTTATTATCCAAATTATTATAAAATAATATTGTTTTAAAATTACCAGTTGACCCTTTAAACTTATCATCTATAAATTCTTTATTAATACTAGGAAAAAGATTTCCATATTTAAAAAATTCCATTTTATCTTTGTTTAAAAACATTCTATTTTTTAAATTATCTTTTATCATATTAAGTGTATTATTATCATAATTTAAAATACCATCAAGATCATCAATGCTATTAATAATATATAGTTCTTCAACTTCTTCTAAAGCCAATTTTGATTCATCAGATAAACTATTCTCATATTGATCAATTACCATTTGCTTTTGATTATCTTTTAATTTTATCATTGCACTGCCTTTAGAATTTTTAATATAAGTTTTATCAAATACAGAATTATATTTAAAACGATTAAGAGTTTCATAATCAGAATATTCTTTATTATCTTTTAAGAATTCATTCAACAAAAGTTTAGTATTCAAAGTTGATGTGGAATAATCTAAATATAATTCAGGATCTTTATTAAATACAGACACTAACTTATTTTCAACTGAACTTTTAAAATTTAAGTAATATGAAGACAATACTACATCATCCATTTTATCTATTTGTAATTTTAATTCAGAATAAAGAAAATTACTCATAGCTTTTGAATTAAATTTACTTAAAGCATTTTCTTTCTCTTCTATTCTTTTTGGATAAATTATTTCATCTAATTCTTTTTTATTGTACTCAGTTCGATTTAATAAATGTTCTTTAAATAATGATTCATCATAAGTGTTATTAATTATTTTATCTTGTTTTAATTGTTTGTATGCAAGAGAAATATTTTCAACATTTAATTCTAAATTATTAAAATATTTATAATCTAATAAGAATGAAAATCCAGAAGTTTTAGCTTTCTGGACTTCCATAAATGGTATTTCTTTTTCTCCTAAAACACCAAAGTCTTTGTAGTCACCTATTTTAGAAAAGTCTATTACATCAACCTTAAAACCTTCATTTAATAATACAGGAATGTGTTGAAGCATTTTTGCTCTCCCTATATTTTCCTGTTTATCAAAATCATTGTCTAATGCCAAAGTAATTGATGAACGATTATTTTTAATCAACTTTATATGCTCAGGAGTAATTGCCGTACCCATTAATGCTGCTACATTCTCAAACCCTATTTTTTTAGCACCTACAACATCCATATAACCTTCTACTAAAATTAATTCATTATTATATGCTAATGGTTTAGCATTAGAAAAATTATATAACAATTCTTTCTTTTGAAAAATTTTTGTTTCATGTGTGTGTAAATATTTAGGCGTTTCATCTTTAATAGTACGACCACAAAAGGTGACTATATTTCCTTTTTCGTCATGAATAGGAATCATGATTCTATCCGAAAAAGTTTCGTACAAATCACCATAATCATTGTGTCGCAAATATCCAAGTTCTATTAATTCAGGACGTGGATAATTTTCATTTTTTTCTGAAATTTTTAGTAGTTGTCCTTTGGGAGCAAACCCCATACTTACTTCTTTCATATCCTTATCTGTTATATTTCTTTTATATAAATAATCTTTAGGTTCTTTAGATACACTCAAATTATAAGAAAATAATTTATTTAGTTTTTCATTTAGTTGTAAAAGTTTTTGTTCATCTTCTGTATACCTTCTTGAAGATACAAAATACTTATTATTATATTTATTCTTTTTTAAATGAGATACATCTATATTCAAATGACAAATTTCTGATACGACTTTGGTAATTGCCTCATTAAAAGAAATATCATTATTGTTAACAATTTTTTCATACTTCTGAACAAATGAAATAGCATTTCCACCTGTTCCACATGCAAAACATGTTGCAATGTTCTTTTTAGGATTAACTACCAAACTAGGATTGTTATCATTATGAAAAGGACATAAACATTTATTATGATTTAAATTTAATCCATAATAGTTCAATACATCTACAATACTTGCTTGTTTTAATACTTCACTATATAGACTAATATTTGTCACCTACCTTTCTATTTCAATATCTTCCTGTTCCTTCTCGATTAAATTCTGTGCTGCAAGTCTTCCATAATATAATAAATCCATAGCTAACTGTTGCATCTTTGAATAAATTATATCTGCATTATTAACAATAGTTCTAACTGATGGAGAACCACTGCTATTTCTTTGCTTTACAAGAATATCAATATATTCATCTGCATCAAATTTAATACAATATTCCATCAAACATTTAATTATATCGCCTGTTTTTAAATAAGTTGTATCTATTTCAAAACAAAATTTGAAATTTGGATTGATACTTATTGACAATTCCCAGACATTTTTATTTGTAATTGAAACATTCCAATTACATTGTTCAATGATTTTTTTTACCTCATTCTTACTTAATTTATTAAGATCAATTCTTTCACGGTCTTCGTAATATTGCCCTATTTTTAATTTTTTAAATATTCTTTTTACATCTGAAAATCTATCATTGCATCTACAATGTTTTAAAAATGTATTTTCTAATTTCCTAAAATCATTATCATAATAATAAATATATCCAGATTTATCATAATGAGCAATATCACCACAAGCATTTAGAAAGAATTTATATAAATCATCCGATAAATTTAAAAGCATATTATCCTTTTGAATCTTTTTATATTTATCCACAATTTTGTTGAAAGAATAAACTGTATTGCCATCATATAAAATAGTTGCACCTATCTTATTATCATCAATACAATTTTGAATTAATAATCTATCTTTTGATTCAATACCTGTTAAATTAAGTCTATCAATAATAGGAGTTGCTCTATCAATAGTCGCTTGATTTCCTAATATTCTTATATTTTTACCGTTTTTTTCTAAACTTATGCTCTTCATCTGACATTCCTTTCTTTGTTTATACTAGTAAACATTAATTTTAAAAAAAATTATCTTTCAAGTTCTTCTAATTCCTTTTGTTTTATATCCTCCTCATTACGTTTCTCTAGGTTTTTTCTACATTCAAGTATTCTTCTAGCTGTTATGCCTATTTCATTCCAAGAAGTGTGAGTGACAACAGTTCTACTTATCATTTTAGAATTTTTCATATAGCGAAGTTCTACACCTTTATATGTACGTTCTTTGAAACAAGATAAATCCTTTATCATTATAGATATAAATCTATCCTCAGTTTTATCTTTTAAAACTGCTGCCATCAAATAATGATCTTTTTGATATGAAAATATTTCAAAATCAAATTTATTTGCTTGTTTTTCTAACTCTTTTTTCATTTGATTTGGATAATCTTCGTAATTTTTATTTGAAGACGTTTTTAGAATATTTTTCTCTATCCAATCATTTTTGAAATTCTTCAAAAGTTTCCTCCTCTCTTGAGATTCTTCCAGAAATAACGCAACATGAATATAGGAATAGCAAAAGAAACAATAAACATAAAAATAATAAACAAATTAATATTTTATTTACCATATTTCAGTTGTTCCTCCTTATCTTTTTTGCACCTTATCATTACTGATATTGACTAGTAAATTGTTTAGTTCCTACACTTCTAGTCCAAGTATCTCCTATACCATTAGTACATGATACAGCAACCCAATATAAGTATGGATAATTATAATTGGTATAATTAGTATGATTTGCTATATAATCTCTCTGAATATCAGCTTGTGCCCTTGTTAAAGTGTAATCTGTGACTACCCAGTAAAATCCAGGAGCAGATGGTGCTTCCTCAATTCTTCCTGTCCAACCTGCTGATTTAAAGACATTTAGCAATCCTTCAGCATTTTTATAAGGTCCATGTCCAGTCATTAACATACAATAAGATTCTGTAATGTTAGCATATAAATTAACTGTATTTGTTGGCATTTTATCTACCCAACCTTCCCAGTAATTAAATTTATGATAAATATCTAATACACTTTGAGCATCTAAGTTTTCAAGTGCTGTATTATATGCAACTGAACGAGTAGCCCATAAAGAACCATTTACATAATAATTAACTGTATAATAATTAATAGTCCAATTTGCTGTATAACTTCTATTTCCAATTGTTCCTTTATTTATAGTCACATTTTT
The DNA here is from genome assembly GCA_905215145.1 of uncultured bacterium. Next base: position 5,231 of record CAJMOW010000009.1, read on the forward strand.
AGATAATGAACTTAAATCAGTGCCAGTCCAACCTGTAAACGTATATCCTGTTCTTGTAGGTATTGGAAGTACAAATGAATCACTTTCAATATTGTAGCTTGTTTGTAATGGAGATGCTGTCCCACCAGCTAAATTATAAGTTATATCATATTGTATAGTTTTCCAGTTAGCTACTAATTCGTGATCAAATTCCTTATCTTGTATGCTATCTTCTGTTATTAATGTATCGTTATAATACCAACCTTCAAAAGTATAACCAACTCTTGTAGGTGTCGGTATAGTTCCATATAAACTATTATAAGAAATCATAATATAATCTTCATTTACTACTCCACCATTTGCATTTAAACTTACTTTATATGAATTGGATACCCAATTTGCTTTATAAGTTTTATCGCCAATAGAACCTTTATGAATTATCACTTCTAATTGAGGTTTTAATCCATTGCTACCAGTCCACCCTAAAAATGTATACCCAGTTCTTGTAGGTGTCGGTAATGTAATTGTATCAGATTCTACATTATATTTAATTTCTTGACCATCATCATTACTGCCCGTATTAAAATTATACTTAATTGTATATTCATTAATGGTATATTGTGCTTTATATATGGTATCTTCTCTTATTACATCAAGAGATGGATTCCAACCTTCAAAAGTATAACCATCAATAAACATATCTTCAGGTGCAACAGATTTTTTTCCATATTCAACTGTTTCACTCTTTAATAATGCTCCAAACAAATCATAATATTTTACATTTAACTTTATAATTCCCCATTTAGCATATAAAGTAATCACATCTTTGTCTTTAGATGATAAATTGGATATTTCTGATTCATCATTATACATTACATCTCCATCTATTGATGTTGACCATCCTATAAATGTATATCCTTCTTTTGTAAATTGATTCTTATTTAATTTAGAAGTTTGATTATATGCAAATTCTTGTTTTTCCATTTCACCTTGACCTTCAGATGAATTATAAGAAATATGATAAGTTATTGGTTCATAATTTGCAGTTAACTCTTTATCACCAATAGAACCTGTTGATATTTTATAATCTATTTTAGGTTCTTTATTATCTGGTGTTGTCCAACCTATAAATGAATAACCATCCTTCTTAGGTGAAGGAATTATTATATCTTCACTTTCAACATTATAGTTAGTAGGTGCTTTATCTAACGTTCCACCGTTGAGATTATATTTAATATCATAGGTTATTAAATTCCATTCAGCATATAAATTAGTGTCTTCAGGGACATTGTATAATGTATCACTTGATACGAAGTCACCATTCGAGTTTTTCCAACCATTGAAAGTATAACCATCCTTTTCTACTTCTGGTAATGTTCCATATTCAGAATCAAATTTAATTTTTCTTTTTATTAAAGAGTCATTATTATCTTTTGAATTGAATATTAAATTATATATATTAGCATCATAATTAGCTTCTAATTCTATATTATCAACAGAACCTGTTGATATTTTATAGTCTATTATAGGTTCTTTATTATCTGGTGTTGTCCAACCTATAAATGAATAACCAACCTTCTTAGGTGAAGGAATTATTATATCTTCACTTTCAACATTGTAATTAGTAGGTGCTTCATCTAATATTCCATCATTTAATTTATAAGATATATCATAACTATCAATATCATATAAAGCATTAATAGTTAGATTTTCTTTTACTGTGGATAACTCTTTATCCCAATTTTTAAATGTGTACCCTTTTCTAGTTGGATTTTCAGGTAAAATAATTTTACTATTGTATTCTAACTTATCTTGTTGAATTATAGATTTATCATAATCCAAAAATGTTATTTGATAAGATTTAATTTCCCATACAGCATATAAAGTTATACTGTCACCATTTTTAGAAGACAAATTCTTTAATTCTGCTTTATCTTGAAATTCTGTTACACCATTATTTTTCGTTGACCAACCTTGAAAACTATATCCTTCTTTTGTATATTTATTTTCGTTTAAGATACAAATGTTGTCTAATTTACATATAATAGATTCCATGCTACCATATCCACCATTACTATCAAATGTAATTTTGTATTCTTTTGATAATTCTTGTTTTGAAGATGGCTTAACTTTATTTGGTTTCTCAACATTAATCTCCTCTTTAATAGTTTCTTTATCCTCATTGTCTTCAGGAGTAATTACCTCTTTTTGAACTGGTACTACAATAGGTTTATCTTCCTGATTACTACAAGGTATCAAAAATCTAAACATAATAAAAACTATTAATAAAAGAAGTAGTAAAAAAAGAAAAGGGATACGTCTTTTCAATGCAATATATTTATCATCACCTACAAAAACGTATCCTTTTTTAAATCCAAATAATCTTTCTTTTATTTCAAATTCTTTGTCGTTAAATAATAATAAATCCAGATCTTTATTTTCAGAACTGGATTTATATTTTTTTAACTTAGTCTTTCCAACAATTAAATTATTTTTATTTTTTTTAAATTCTTTTTTTGATATATAAGGAACACCTTTACAATATCTGGAGTTTTTATGCTCAATAGCAATATATTTTTTTATCATTGTTTGCTCCCTTCAATAAATAGAATTATTTTCTTTTCTTTTTGCGTAATGAAAGTGCTATTGCTATTACACCAGATAATGATATTCCACTTATTATTATATAAATAGGCATATTATTATCATAACCAGTTTGTACACCTTCTTGTATAACTGGTAATAATGTATTTTGATAAGCAATACTATAAGTTAGATCCTCATCAGTTTCTACCTTTTCATCATTAACAAAAAGTCCTTCACTATTTAAACTTACTTTTACAACTTCTGGACTTAATAGGTATCCCTCAGGTGCTGAACTTTCCTTAATAAAAATAGTTGTTCCATATTTTATATCAATTAAAGCCGTTCCTTTTTCTACATCTGCACTATATTCTCCTATAACTTTAGAACATTCTATATCAGTACATACCTTAAATTTAAAGTCTTTACTAACTATATTTTCTAATGTACTAGAATCTACTTTGTTAATTAAAATATAGTTTTTAATTATTTTATTATAAACTGTCTGACTATTAGAAACTTTTTCTATATTTTGACCTTTATATTTAGTATCAACAGAAATCGCATCATCATTTTTATAATATCCTTCTAATTGTTTTTCTTCAGTAATTGAAAAATAAGTTTCTTCATCTAAAGAAATTGGTAAATCTGCTTTAAATATATAACCACCATCTGATCCAGTTATTCCTTGCTCAATCAAAGTACCTGCTTTTACCAATAATTTACCATCATAAGAGTAAATATCTTTAATTGCAGTCAAATTAAAAACAACACCTTCTAGTGCTGTATTAGTATCTGAATCTAATTTAGTTAAATTAGCTTCTACTTTTTGACGTTCATTAGTTATAGATATGGTTTCCATAACAACCTCAGTTTCGTTGTCAGCAAAATCTAATGATACTTTATATTGTGTTGTATCAATCAACATACCATTTGGACTTTGGTGTTCAAATGCTACATACTTTCCTAGTGGTAATAATTTTGATAATGCTTCACCTGATGATGAAGTTGTAATAACATCAACTAATTCACCTTTTTTATAAATAACTGAATTATCTGCTGGATCTAAAATGTCTTCATCTGCTTGAACATAAACAACCATTCCTTCTAATGGTCTTTCTTCATATACAAATTTGATATTACCATTATCATCTTTTTCTATACCTGTTAATACTTCACCATATTTCTTAAATTTTATTTGACCTTTTACTGCTTTGTCTTCCATCACTACTGTTAATAATGGATCACCATCAGAATCAGTTTCAATAATATTTGTATTAGTCACTTTGAAACTTACACCATCTTTATTAATTAAGTAGTTATCTGGACTTACAACTTCTTCTAAAATCCAATTCCCTGCCTTAACTTCTAATGGTAATTGTATCATTCCTTTATCTGACGTTGTCCAAGTATCATAAGTGGTATCAGCAACTTTTTGTGTTAAATATTCTCCAGTATCAGCATTTTTGATTTTAAATGATGTATTTGATGCTATAATTAATTTTCCTGTTTCTGCATCCACTTTTACAAGTTTAACATAAGATGTAAATAAACGATTATTAACAATATATTTAATTGTATCTTGATTTTCCTTTGATACAGTAAAAGTAAATGTATTTTCTACTAATTCTGTATCCATTTGTCCTTTTATTTGTTTTACAACATAAGTTCCATAAGCTAATTGTTTTGACTTATCATAACCATTTTTATTAGTCACTAATTTATCGTATTCTTTATCTGTAAATTCATTTCTATGCTCCCAAGCAGTTTCAATATCTCCATATTTATCAACATACTTTTTAGCAACAGCAATAAATTCTGCTCCCTCTTCTTTTTTCACTATTTCTGATTCTTCACCAGAAGTTATAATTTTTTCTATTTCAAAATCTCCAGTAATTACTTCTTCTTTTGATACTGATTTAGAAGTCACTATCTTCACATTTTGTGAGGAATAACTTAAAGTAAAAACTTCTTTGTTTTTATTTAATTTATATCCAGTTGAACTAGTCAATTCAAGCCAGTAGTAGCTACCTAGATATAAGTCTTCTACTTGTGCTTGTCCATTTTCTATACGAACTCTAGTTATTTCATCATCTTTATTATATATTATAGAACCATCAGCAGGATCTAATATATTTTCGTTAGCATATAATCCATATAATGCACCATCAATTTCTGCTTCATTTTGTGCATAACCTACATCTGCATCCTCTTTAACTAATATAGCTGTTCCTTTTACCCTTTCATTTGATAAAGATAAACTAATACTTCCACTACCTGTTGCTGAATTGCTATCAGTAGTATTATCTGGATTTAGCCAATATTTAGTTTTTGTTTTTACTTCAACTACACTATATTTATGAGTTTGAGAAGCTTTATCCATTGCACTTTTTAATGCTTCAGAATCAGCAGCTACTTGAGCATCTACTAAATTATGATAAGCACCTCTTTTATCAACTTCTGCTTGTTCTTCTTCGCCTAAATAATCCCAATTAGTTACATAAGTTTTAGGTGATGAAGTAGATGTGTAAGTTGTTGTTGAAGTTGATAGTGCGTATCCATTCTCATCTGTTATTCCTGTTGCAAATTTAACATCATCTCTATAAAACTCTACTTCTACTCCTGATAATGGTTTTCCAGATTCATGATCAGTTTTATAAAATGACACGTCCACAACTTCTTGTGCTGATTTTTCTGAAGTAGTAGTTGCATACTCTGGTTCTGCTTTAGTTAATCTAAATACATGAATGTAATCAAGAGAGTTAATAGTAATACTAGTACCTCTAGTCATGATATCACGTGCTAAAATGGCATCACCAACACCATTTCTTTCTCCATTAGCACCATACATCGAAATAGTATTATTATATATATGAATTAATCCTACGTGTCCACTGCCTGTATAATTTGCTTTATCTTCTGGTCTTTGAATAACTAAATCCCCATTCTTAAATAAATGAGCATTTGCTTTTACATCTTTCACATAACCAGACCAAATATGCACAGCATCTTCTGGATGATTTAGAGCATTTTGATACATCTTATCAGGTGCATATCTTGCTCCAGTACCTTCAGGTTGAGGTTTATCAATATCGTATGGATGGATACCTACAATTGATTGACCAATACCTAGTTTATTCAATGTACGAGTGACTAAACCAGTGCATGTACCAACTTCCAAATATCCCCAGTCACTATAAGACATGGCTGTTTCTATTATCTTATCTCCAGATACACGTGCTAAAGCATTTACTTTAGGGATGAATGGTGTAATTGGAAATGAAGAAATTAAAATTCCTACTATCATTACTACATTTAAAACTTTTTTTAACTTCCTACCAATTTTTTTCTTCACAATATTCTCCTTTCAATTATTGGTACTACTAAAAAAGCATTTTAAATTTTTATCATCCCCTTTCTTTGTTAGGAAAAATAGAAATTTTAAACATGAAAAAAGAGAGATAAAATTATCTCTCTATACACTTTCTTCCAATTTTCCTATAATATCATTTTAGCACATTTTTTTAGGACAGTCAACGGACACTTTTAATTTTTTTAAAATTTATTTTAAATACTTCTTCATAATATAATTTATGTTTTTCTTATTAACAGGTTTTATTATATATTCATCAAAGCCTTCTTCAATATAAACTTCACAATTATTTACTCTATCATCTGCTGCTAATATAACCAATTTAATATCATAGCCACTAAAAGATTTTATGGATTTTATTGTTTCAAAACCTTTTTCATTATTATAAATTGTGTCATCTATTATTACCATATCATAAGTTTTATTATCTGATAACTTTATTTTCATATCATTTATACTACTGACAACATCAATATCAGATTTATATGGTCTTAACAATAATAATAATTCTTTTAAACGAGTGTTATTTTTGTGAACAATTAAAATTCGCTTATCTGAAGCATCAAAATACCTTACCTTTAAGCCTTTATTTTCTTCTTTTTGTTCTACCGTTACATACGGATCTATAATTCTTTGTCTAATAGACAAAGTCAAATCTTTTCTACCATAATCATCTTTGCTTACATTCAGTTTTGCGTTAAGTAATGAAGCGAGTTTAAGTATTTTATCATATTTAACATTCTCTTTAGTATCATAAAATTCTAATTCATTTAAATAATTAACTTTCAAATCATAAGATTGTTTTTTTTCATATATATACTTATCTAAATTTGAATCTTGAGTTATAAAGTGAAATTTAATTTTGCTAAATCTTCCAACTGTAATAGAGTCCATCTTAATTGTTAAATCATCTTTGTCGATTATATCTAATATATAATCATAAACTGATAATACAAGTTTTTCTACTTTTGTTTTATCTCCATATAACACACTAGGTACTTTGTTTTCAAATTCCGTTAAAACATTTATTTGCTTATTTTTCTTATCATAGAAAAGCATTTTTCTTAATTCTTCCAATAATTCACTTGAGTCATACTCCTTTTCACTCAATGTAAGACTTCCACTTTCAATCTTCCCTATTTCAAGAAGCCCAGTTGCTCTGTCTACAAAGTCAATATTATATTTTTTAATATACTTTAATTCTTTACTCACTTCATCTAAATCTTGATAATTAACTTTTTTATATCCGAACGTTTGTAATTTACTAAAAGAATTTTTTAATTCATCTGATATTTCATTTAAAGTATTTAATGTTCTATCCCTTGATTCTTCAGCTATCATTTTAGAAAAAGCTAGTTCTTTTGCTATTTTAATATCTGGATTTTCTATTGTATAATACATTAATGTTGTAATTAATGCAAAGCATGTATTTGCAAGTAATAAATTTGGATACAATTTTTGTACTATTGCTACTATTGATAATAACACTACAAAAAATATGATTGGCATATACCCTTTGTTTTTTAAATTTTTTAAATTTTTAATAATATAAATAAACATTATTATCATGTAAAGTGCTGATAATCCAAAAACAACATTAACACTTGGACCATAAGAGTATTTCATACCATTTTCATTATAAAATGAAATCGGTAATAATATTATTGCAATAACGACAAATGCAGTTATAATCCAAAATTTTATATATGTCTTTTTATATGTTTGTTTATAATTAATCAACAATTTATTTTCATTGTTTCTAGTAATAATAAAAACATATTCCATAAAATAACTTAACCAAAACACACACAATATCAAATAAACTTTTAAAGAAATTACAAATAGTGGGATTTTCATATCAATTGGAATAAATGTTATGTAAATCTCTGAAAACAATGATGCAAGAGAAATTAATACTAATTTAGAAAATATTTTGTTTTCACTTGTATTAACCTTTTCCTTAGTAAAGTAAACAATAGCAACCATAATCATATAAAGCATTGATGCTATTGATAAAAATATTGTAGCACTACTTCCCATCCCTATACTCACCTACCTCTAGTATAAATTATACCATAAGTTTACATAAAAAAAACAACAAAACTGTTGTCTTTTTTTATTTTTTATTTTTGTAAATATTTAATTACACTATTATATAAATCTTCTCGCTTAACTGGCTTTGAAATAAATTCATCAAATCCAGCATTTAAATATTGCTCTTTTGCTTCAGTTGTTGCATTAGCTGTTATAACAATAATTGGATTGGTAAAATTCATTTCGTATTTTAATTTTCTCATTGTATCTGTTCCACTCATACTAGGCATCATATCATCCATTAAAATTAAATCATATCTAATTCCTGAAGTTATTTTTTCAATTGCAAGTTCACCAGATAAGCAAGTGTCACAATCAAGTCCATAATGTTTTAAATGATTTTTTTCTATATTCAAATTCATATTATTATCATCAACTATCAATATTTTATAATTATTATTTGATGGAGTTGATTGCTCTGTGATTTTTTCTTGTTGATGTATGTTTTCTACACCATCATCAACTATTTTTTGCAAGAAAACTACTGTAAAAACAGAGCCTTTTCCAACCACAGAATTAACAGTTATTGTACCTCCAATTATTTCAACTAAGCTTTTCGTAATAGCTAAACCTAGTCCTACTCCATCAATGGTTGAATCTGTAACATCTGTATCTCTTGTGAATTTTTCAAACAATTTATCCATTACTTCTTTGCGAATACCTCTACCAGTATCACTAACAGAAATTATTAATTTACAAGTATCTTTGTTATTTATACACTTAACAGCAAGATTTATCTTTCCTTCATCTGTATATTTAATAGCATTAGTTAATAAATTAGTTACAATTTCTTTTATCTTAGCTTTATCACCATATAATTTTTTTGGTAAATCATCAGCATAGTTTGTTGTAAAATCAATAGACTTATTACCTATTCTTCCTTTTAGTAAATTATATAGTTCATCAAAAGTTTCAACTGGTGAATATTCCTTTTCTATTAAATCAATTTTACCTGATTCAATCTGAGATATATTTAATATTCCTGTTCCTATTTCTAATAAACTATTTGATGCTGTATTTAAGTCTTTTAATGCTTCCCTACCATCTTCTGATAAATTTTCTTCATCTTTTAATAATTCTATTGATCCAACAATAGCATTTAATGGGGTTCTTATTTCATGACTCATACTACTTAAAAAATCTGATTTAGCATTATTTGCCTTTTCAGCACTTTGCTTTGCAAGTTCTAATTGTGCTATTAACTTTAAATCTGGATTTTCTATTGTGTTATACATTAAATAAATGATTAATCCAAACACAGTGTTAGTTAATAATACTTGTGGGTTAGATTTTTGAATTATTGCACAAACAATTAGTAAAACAAATAATACTATTATTGGCAAACAATTTTTTTGTTTTATTTTTTTGAAATGTGTTACTAATAGAACAAGAATTGTTAATAAATATATTCCTGTTATAGCAAAGACCATGTTAACACTTGGTCCACTAGTATATTTTGCACTACCTATATCATTGAAATAAATAGGTAAAAGGAGAATTCCTAAACAGCATAGCAGATTTATCACTAAAAATATATAATAAAGTTTTTTATATTTTTCAAAATTATCTAAATCACTTTTTTTAGTATCAAATACTGTTATTACAAATGTATAATCTATAAATCTTGATAACCATAATATTATAAACACTAAAAAGATTTTTTGTATTATAGAACTTATTACGGAAATATTTACAGTAAATACTATAGCAAGTTCAAAAACCATTGATAAAATTGATAAAATCAATAACTTAGTAAATATTTTATTTTCTAATTTATTGATTTTCTTTTTTCTTTGAAATAAAATTGTTATAATTATAGTGTAAATCAGTGCAGATATTGTAAGGTATATAGTACCACTAGCACTCATATAATCAGCCTCCTAGAATATTCACGATCGTCCTCATTGAATACATTATATCATAAAAAAAAACAACAATATCGTTGTTTTTTAATTTTTTTAATTTTTTTTGTAAAATGAGTGTCATTAAAACTATTTTTTCTTTACTAATTTTTTTGACGACTTATTCCTTACTATTGCGTTTCCAAGTTCTTCTAATGCTCTAAAATCCTGTTTATCATTTGGGGTATAAGGAATTTTTTCTATTTGTTCAAAATAAGTTGGAACTTCATAATCGGGTAAATCTTCAACACACTTTTCTTTTATTCGATCTTTGGCATCATCAAATGACAAAGTTTCATCTTTCAAAACTATAAATGCCATTGGCACTGACAAAGATTTTTCATCATCTACACCAACTACAACGCAATCTTGTACAAATGGCATAGAACTAATAACATCTTCTATTGTATCAGGGCTAATCTTAAATGCTTCTTTTCTTATAAGTCTTCTGTTTCTTCCTCTAGGAATAATATATCCATCTTGATCTATATAACACAAGTCACCTGATTTCACCCATTGTTTTGCAAGTTCATCTATTACTTTTATTTTATTTGTTTCAGCAGGATTATTTAAATATTCAGCAAAAAGATTATCAGAAGATATATATAATTCTCCGATTTCTCCTTGTGGTAATATTTCCTCAGTTTCTGGATTAACTACTTTAACTTCTATTCCTTCCATAGGTACTCCAATACTGCCAGGTTTATTAGCATACATAGGACTAACTATTGTAGCACCTAAACATTCATTGTTACCATAACCATTAACTATGACTTTGTTAAAAGTTTGCTGCATTTCTATTAGTTCATCTGCACCGATTTTATCGCCACCAGATACAAAAACTTTGGCTCTATCAATTCCTGTTAATACCCGTTTTAACTCTTTCATCTTTTGTTTCAATTCTTTTCTTGCCTCTAAAGAGTTATCATTTTCTAATTCGGTTATACTTTTATTTAATTCTATTAATTGTTTATACATATATCTATAATGCAATGGTGCTGCTAAAGATATATCAAACTTTCCTAAATCATTATATACTGTATTTTCATCTACAAAAGGACTCATTTCTGCTTTCATAGTAAAAGCCATACTAGCATATATAGAATTTCCTAATCCATATATAATAAAAGGAGGAATTGAAATGTGCATTGTGTTTCCTTTATAAAAAGGTAAATCTGTATAAGCCATCTTTTGAACTGCAGAATTAAAATTATATTCAGTGTGAACTATTTGCTTTGGCTTTCCTGTGCTACCACTAGATTGTACAATTAAAGATGGTCTATCCTTCTCAAATGATACTGGTGTAATTAAATTATTAGTATCAACATTTTTAATAAAATCATTGAATCTAACAAATCTTGAATCATCTGGTAATACTATTTTTTTACCATCTTTTTTATCTTTTAACGTAGCAAGAACTTTTACAATAGGTGATAAATAATCTTTTGGTGAGCTTACCACAACTTTTTTTACATCAGTTTCATCTATTATTGACTCTATTAATGGAAGCATATCTTCAAACACTATTATTGTTTTACAATTACTACTATTAATATATCTTATTACATCTTTTGGTTTAGATCTTAAGTCTATCCAAGACATGGTAGCTCCAATTTTGGAGAGAGATAACAATGACTGTTGAACTATAGGCATGCTTATGGTCAATATTGCCACGTTCTCCCCATCCTTTATTCCAATATTATGGAAAGCTTGAGCTAATTTGTCTGCTGATATTATTAAGTCATTGTAACTCATATCATTTCCCATAAAACCTGTTGCTTTTAAGACTAAATCATCCTTACTCTCACTTGTTACTAAAGAATACATAGTTTGATTTAAGTCAAATTCTTTAATTGGTTTTTTTCTATGATACTTATCATATCCAAAATTAGAATTGTTGCTGATCATAAACATCCTCCTAACTTATTAGAATCATTTAATTTTATTGTAAATTTTCTATAAACTCTGTAATATTGATTTAAAATCAATTTATCAATATATTCAAGACAATTTACTAACCTTAAAATTTTCATTAAAACTTTAACAGTTTTATAAATATAATTCCATCATAAGTAAATAATAATCAATTTTATTTCTGTCTGGAACTATATTTAATTTTTTATAAAATTCCGAAATATATTTTTCTCCAAAATTTCTTCTGATTGATTTTTCACAAATTGCAAGATCAAACCACTTATCAGCAATACCACATTCTCCAACATCAATAAAGCCAGAAAATTTGTCATTAGAAGAAAAGATATTTGGCAAACTTGTATCTCCGTGAGAAAAACACAACTCCTCTTCAAATTGATTATTGATAAGATAATTTAACAAGCCTTCCACATTTCCGAATCTTTCTAACGTTTCACTCTTTAAATCTTCATTTTTGATTAGACCTTTTTCTACATTATTTTTTATTAGTGATAATTTGTACTTATTTGAAACATTGAAAGGACAATCAGAAATATCTACAGAATATATATTATCAAAAGCTTGTTTAATTATTTCCAAAGCTAACATTGGATTATTTAGGTATTTTTCTGAACATACCATTTCTCCTGGAATAGCCTTTGTTATTAAAAATTCATTTTCTGTTTCATTATCAAATAATACAATTTCTGGAACTGACAATTTGCCATTCAACCAATTTAAAGCATTAAATTCTTGTGTAAGTAATCCTTTTTTAGCTATTTTTAAAAAATATATTTTGCCATTTTTTTCAATTCTTACTACTTGTGAATCAGAACATCCAATACTGATTTCACTTAGATTTGCATTTTTTATAAAATTTTCTACTTTTTTTGTAAGTTTATATTTGAAATTCATCTAAACAACTACCTACCTTTTCTACCGTGATTATTGCTAGTAGGAAGCTCCAACTTTTTTACTTTTTGCTCCTTATAATAATCATAATTTCCCAAGTATTCAGTAAATTTTTGATCCTCAATATTTATCACACGCTCAGCTAACTTGTTTATAAAGTATCTATCATGTGAAATAAAGAATAGAGTACCACGATATTCACTTAATGCTTCTTCTAATATTTCTTTAGTATCAATGTCTATATGGTTTGTAGGCTCATCTAAAATTAATAAGTTAGCCTTCTTCTGAATTAATTCAAATAATTTTAAACGAACTTTTTCTCCTCCTGATAACGTACCTACTCTTTTAAAAACATTTTGACCATAGAACAAGAACTTTGCAAGAGATGCTCTTAAATACGTTTCTGTTCCTTCATAAAACTTTCTCGATGTTTCCAATACAGTCGCATTTTCATCTTCAAATCTTATTTCTTGTGGAATATAACCTATGCTAACATTACTGCCCAATTTTATTTCACCTTGACAAATGCTATCTTCATTACCTAAAACTGCTTTTACAAATGTAGATTTTCCTGTTCCATTTTTTCCCATCAAACATACTTTTTCACCATATTTTAAATATAAGTCTGCTCCATCCAATAGTATTTTATCACCAGCTATAATTCCCAAATCTTTAGCGACTAATACATCTTTACCAGAGCGACCATTAATTTCGAAATCTAATGGTAATTGTTTTTTTGATTCTGGTCTATCTAGCATTTCCATTTTTTCTAATTTTCTCTCAATACAAGCAGCTCTTCTAAAAAACCTAGGATTATCACCACGTTCTCCCCATTCTTTTAATTTTTTTACAGCAGCTTTCATTGCCTCAATTTGTTTTTGTTGTGTTTTATATTCATCAAATTCTGCTAATGCACGTCTCTCACTTTCTTCTAAATAGTATGAATAATTTCCATGATATACATCAGCTTTCCCTTTGTCTATTAGAATTGTTTTTGTTGCTACTTTATCCAAAAAATACCTATCATGCGAACTAATAATTATAGTTCCCTTGTAATTTGATAAGAACTGTTCAAACCACTCTAAAGTATCAATATCCAAGTGATTTGTAGGTTCATCAAGTAGTAAAATTTCTGGATTACTAATTATTAATGAAGCCAAATTAACTATTGTTTTTTCTCCTCCTGATAAAGTATTAAAACTTCTAGTAAGCATTTCCTCAGAAATTTTAAATCCATTACAAATTTTACCAACTTTTTCATCTATTTCATAACCACCCATATTTGAAAAATGATCTTGTAACTTTCCATATACTTTTAAAACAGAATCTAGTTCATCAGATGTGATACTACCAAGTTTTTCCTCATATTCTCTTAATTTTTTTTCTAATTCAAATAAATCTTTAAAGCTTCTCAATAGTATATCTCTAACAGTAACATCATCAGCTACTTTAGGTGGAATTTGAGATAATAATCCGATTGTAGCTCCCTTTCTGGTTGAAACCATTCCTTTATCTAATTTTTCTTCTCCAGAAATTATTTTAAATAGTGTTGATTTCCCACATCCATTTGGTCCGATTAAGGCAATTCTTTCTCCAGTTGTAGCCTCTAAATCAAACCCATCCAAAACATTTTTAAAGCCAAAACTTTTACTTGCATTATTTACACTTACTTCTATCAAAGTAATCACCTCTTTCTTTTTAAAATAAAAACTCAAAATTATTATACCACATAAACCCTTTTTTTTGCTAAAAAGGACTATAAAATGGTATTAATTTAATCATTTTTTAATAAATCTATTAGCTTTTTTAGATTTTTTACCTGATTTTCTATATTCACATTTCTAGTTCGTACTAAAATAAAATAATAATGTGTATTTTCATTATATTTTATACATTTCTGACACATAGGCAAATCAATTAATTTCACATCATGTTCAAATTGAAATTCTAATGTACTTTTTTCTAAAATTTTTTTTATTTTTTCAAAAGTTTTTTGATTCTCTACCCACATAGGAAATCTATGCCAAACATTACCACTATTTTGTTCATAATTTATATATTTTATTGTTTTTTGATTAAGTAATACATTTGAATATTCTCTCGCACATAATCTTTGCTCATTAACTATTTCGTTAGCTTTTTCTAATAAATAATCTAATTTTATTTCTTTACATAATGGATACGCATACGATAAGATTATTCCTTGCTTTTCCCTACTTTCATTATCACAAAAATCAATTTCCTTAAAGATCTTTTTATTATCAAAAAATAATCCACCACCTATTCCATAACTAATAGGTTTAGTCGATCCAAAGGAAGTAACAACAATATCACTGTCAATTCCTATATTGTTCATTCCGTTATTATCTTTAAGATTCCATGCTTGAGCTACATCTTCTATTATTTTTATATTTAACTTTTTATATTTTCTTTTACTAATATTATTCAATATTCCAAACTGATGAACCAACAATATACAATCTATTATTTCCTTGTCAATCACCACATCTATATCATCATTTGTAAAAAACAAACCATTATTTGGCGTTTTTATAACTGGCACTAATCCTAGCTTCAGAACTGTATTAATAATTGAATAGCACACATTAGACGAAATTAATACTTTGGATTTCCTTTTTAATTTCAAACTTTTTAAAGCAACTTCAATAGCTAAAGTACCTGAATATGTTATAATCCCATATTTTTTATTAAAATATTTTGCCAATTTACTTCCTAATAAACTATTATAATTCATTTTATCCTCCTGCAATGATAGATGTGTTTATGTTTTAAAATCCCTTCTCCATAACCATCATCTATTTTAACGAGTGATAAATTATTTGCTTCCAAACCTTTTAATAGTAAATCTTTGTCATAATAAGTATATTTTTCTTTTTCAAGAACCTCTCTATTTTTATCAGACAATTTATATCTTACTAAAAATTCAATAAAATCCTTATATCTCTTTGAAGTATAATATACTTCAACATTTGAATTAACAGAATTGCAAAATGTTTTAAATAAAAACTCGTCTTTTTTCTCAACTTTATTATTAAAATTTTCAGAAACATCAAATAAACACACTGCATCTTTATTCATGGTATTTCCTAGTTTATTAAATATTTCATTAATTTTCAAATAGTCTCCTCCAAATTGAATAGTACTGTAAGGAAAAATTATTAGATCATACTCATCCAAATGGTTAAAGTCTACAAAATCAGTGTATATTATACTAGGCTTTTTACTTTTTACATTTAACAATTTTAATCTTTCTAAATCAAAATCAAGAGCAGAAACGTTTACATAATCAGACAATGGAATTGCCACTCTACCAGTACCAGCACCAACTACTAAAACATTATTAGCTGAATATTCATTTAATTGATTAATATAATAATCAATGTCTTTATTTTGATCTTTCAAAACGTATTTGTTATAAAAATCATACATCAATGCTAAAATTTCATTATCAGACATATAAGGCTCACCTACTTTTCTCCATAGTCATATAGATTAAAATATGGTTTATTTTTTGAATTCCAATGCAAATTGTAAAATCTACTCTGATAAGCACCAAATGATATATTCCAGTCTTCTATACTTTCAAACACAGAACCCTCAAAATCAATATATTTGACAATTTTGTTATTTATTAAATATTCAAATATTTTGTAATATAGAAAAGCAATTGCAACATCATCTTTTTCTTTTTCATAATATGAATACATTATATAGGCTGTTTCTTTATCCCAAGCAATATGAACCCCACCAAGAACATTGTTATTTTCCATTGCTACAAAGCACATACCTCTTCTTTTTTTAATTGTAGTTTTTATATATTTTTCAACATAATCAAAAGTCGTCTCAAAACCATATTTTTTTTCCCACTTCATGGCTTCTTTTGAATCAAAATAACTATAATCACTATCAACAACAAATTTTATATTTCTTTTAACAGCTTTTTTAATATCCTTTTTTCTATCTCCACCAAAATTTTGATATATTACATTTAAACCTTTTGTCAAATCTAATTTATAAGTATATCTAACTTCTGGCGTAAATCCAGAACGAATAAATGGCATAATATCAGTAATTTTATTATCTAAAGAAAATTGTATATCATCATAATTTTCTTGAAGATAATTGCATAGCACTTTTTCCACTTGTCTGATATAACGAATTTGATTTCTACCTTCTCTTGGCAAAGAAAATAATACTAAACCACCATAAGGGATATACATTGTACTTTGTGCAATAGTTTTGGGAGTGCTTTTAAATATTGGCATAAATCCTTGTAACTCTTTCGCCGAATTATATATTTTCAAAATTTTAAAACTGTCTTTTAATTTTAAAAACCAACTATAAGAAAAACAAGTCCCATTGAAACTATTATCAATCATGTCATCTATATTTTCTACATCAAATATATTTCCCAACTCTATATACATAATATCACTCCTTTTTATAAACAACTATATGTTTTCTTATAATATAATCATTTTTTAACTCATCATAAGTTTTATTTCTTCTACCCCAAAAATCAATCAATAACTTATTATCTAAGGAGTATAAATATTCAAGATGATAGAAAAGGCAATAAAATCCTGCATAATATTTTCTTCCTAAATTTGAAGCTCCCCATTTAACTGCATACCACCAGTCACCACTTCTAAACATTAAAGAATATGCTAAAGGATTATTTTTCTCATCACAAACAACAATTAAATTGCTATGTTCTTTATCAATAAGAAAAAATGGTAAATATTGTAAATCCTCACGATCCAAACTTTTCATATCTGAATGCTCATCTTTTTTCCAAGAATTATAATCTATTTGCAAAACATAGTTCCATAACATCAAAGAATCACAGTTAACAGAATTATAAAAATTTAATTTTTCTTTTTTATTACAATACATTTTATAATTTTTTGATATTTGAGAATGTGGACAAATACTAATATATTTTCTTAAATTTTTTTCATTAAGTACTAATCTCGGTGCTTCCCATTCATCAATTATTTGATATTCAAAATTATTTTTAATAGCCCATTCTTTGAGCTTATTACTTAGCACCGAATCATTAATATAGTTAAATCTTATTTTTTTATTATTTTTAATTTCTTTTTGCATCATTTTTAATTCGTCACTAGTAATATCAAATTCAAAAAAATGCTGACATTTTAAAATATTTTCACTTTCATAAAAATATAAATTGCCAATTTTTTTTATTTGTTCCAACGGATACCTTAAAATAAAAGAATTGTTCCAAATATTAGAAGTACTAAAATTCATTCTGGTATTCCTTTAATTTTTTTATTATGTATTTAATATGTTTACTTTTTAAAGAGGCTGACAAATTAAACCAAGCAACCCTTTGAAATAAATTTTTTGTTTTGGAACATTTAGTTTTTTTGTAGTTAGTAATATTGTAAGGAAAGTTTGATATATGCCAAGACTGTTGTTTTTCGAATGTATCAAAATCCATTATCAAATGACTACAATAAACATCAAAGCCTATGCCATTAATATTCATAAATTCTATAAATTTTTTACATTCTTTTTCTGTTTTGAATTCTATTGCAATACTTGAATACACAGGAACTGCTTTTGAAACATTTTGTCTCAATTTATAAAAAGAATTATCTATGTTATTTACTATATTGAAGTAAGTTTTTCTTTGCTTGTTTAAAATTTTATTTATCTTTTCTAATTGTGCTAATGCTACAGCACTTTGTAATTCAGTCAACTTAAAATTTTCACCATAAATTGTTTTTCCATTTTGCCAAGTTGGATAATCACATCCAACTCTATATCCACCATTATCATGATACATTTTCGCCATTTGATATATTTTTTTATTGTTAGTAGCTAAAAAACCACCCTCACCACAAGTTATCGTTTTTCCAGCTTGTAAACTAAAAGCACTGCAATCTCCAAAAGTTCCGATTTTTTTACCATTTATGCTTGAACCAAAAGCTTGAGCTGCATCTTCTATAACTATTAAATTATGCTTCTTTGCTATTTTATTGATTTTTAGCATATCACATGGTTGACCTTGTATATGAATTGCTAAAATAGCTTTTGTGTTAGGTCCTATATTTTCTTCTATTTTATTTGGATCTATATTCATGGTTTCATCTATATCAACAAATTTAGGAACAGCACCACACGCTAAGACGCTATTGGCTGATGCAATAAATGTAAATGGTGACATCAATACTTCATCTCCAGGACCTATTCCATTCGCAATACATCCTAATTTTATAGCAGCACTTCCATTAGAACATGCTAAGACATATTTTACTCCTAAATATTCTGCCATTTCTTTTTCAAATCTATCAGTCATGTATAGTAAATTTGGTCCATGGTATCTAAATAAACTTTTACTTTTCAAAACTTTTTTTACTAATTTTAATTCCTCATTTCCTATATAATGAGTTCCTAAAAAAGGATCATTTGGTATTTTCATTCATCTTCACCACCTTTATTTTCTGTATAAATTGTCTTTGCAATATCTGATGATGCACTCTTTGAAAAATTATTAATATAATCTTTTCTAGTTTCAAAAAAGGCATCTTGCTTTTCAATTAAAAATTCTTTCACTACTTTACTCACTTTTTCTGTATAATCATTTTTTAAATATTCTTTTATATTTGATACAACTAAATTAACACCTGTTTCTTCATCTAAAAACTTAGGAATTTGTTTGTAAAATTCAAAATTATCCCAGTTTAGTGCTTTAAAGCCGAAGTTTTGTTTTTTATAATATTCTAGCTGTTGCAGTTGGCTATAATTTATAGCTGGTAAATACATTATATTTTTATATTTTCCAACAGTTTCAATAAAATTTCCCAAACCAGATGCTAATATACAATGAGATGATCTTTCCATTTCTAATAAATAAGCCTCATGAGATAAAGTGCATTTTTTAATTTTGTTTGAAGATTTTTTCAATTTAATACTATTTATAACACCACTTCCACCACATATAATGATTGAGTCAAAAGAATTAACCAGTTCAGTTGATAATATTTCATTTAATAATTTATTATAGAAATCAACAATCAATGAATGTTCTAATAGAAATGATTCAGCACCACCGAGATTAATAATTATTTGATTTTTGGTTGAACATTTTTTTACTTCAATTTTTCTTACTGGTCCAACAAAAATTGGATTTAAAATTTTTTTGCCAATTTTGTTAAAATTTTCTTTTGATGGTATTATTTCAGATATAAAATATTTTTTTACAGTTAATAATCCATCTGGTATTTTATCCCACATCCACATCAAATTATCTACATAATAAGTATTTTTTATGCCGTTTTTTAATGCAAATATTGCTCCATTTACATTTTCTGATGATAAAAATATATGATATTTTTCAAAGATACTCTTACTTTTTTCTAAACTCATAAAATCATAAGTATCACATAGATAATAATTTTCAAAGTATCCACTCATTTTTGCTTGTTCCATAGCTATACCAGAACCAATAAAATCCAATTTAACATCATTATATTTTTTTAGTTCTTTCACTATATTTAAGCCTGTTG
Source organism: uncultured bacterium (assembly GCA_905215145.1). Next base: position 25,540 of record CAJMOW010000009.1, read on the forward strand.
TAATCGGTCCATAACCGAAGCTTTCAGCTGAAACTAATATTTTCATAATTCTTTTTCCTTTTCTTTTAATAAGCATCTATTAAATTGGCAATTTGCTTCGTCACATTTAGTTTTGCAATCTAATTCACTATTAATAAGTTTTTTTCTTAAGTTTTTTCTTTTTTCTCCATTCCAAATTTCTTTAAATGTTTGTACTTTTAAATCACCAATTTTATATATTTTTCTATCTCTATGAATACTACAATCACAAGGATAAACAAAACCTGTCGGTGCATCTACAAATAAACAAAATGACGGATATAAGCATTTCAAATCAATATTGTTATATCTATCTCCTAGACTGCTTACTTTATTATTAAAAAAATCAATATTATCAGAAAGAAATTCTAATCCCAAAGAATTTGCTAAATTATTATAATAGTCCAATTTATTATTATATTTTTCAATTTGGTCCTCTGTAAAAAATAAGGCATCATAATCCTTTATAACAATTGGATTAATGTAATCAAAATCAAAAGTCTTTTTCATCATTATAAATTTTTCAAAATCATCTATA
>CAJMOW010000010.1 GCA_905215145.1 uncultured bacterium
TAAATATACAAATAATTATTTTATAAGTTTTATTAAAGAAAAAGATATATGTAATCAAAAAGAATTTAATTTTTAAATATGCGTAAAGAGACAGAATTTGGCGAGAAGTTACGTAGCGTGTTAGAATCAATTGATTCCTTAACATGGAGAGATAAAAGTGGGAATGATGTTAAACTTGTTGATGCATCTGTAGAGGACTTACGTAAATGATATAAGCACTGTTATGAGATGTTATATAACGTTAGTCCCTGGAATCCTGGTAAGTTTATAGTTCGAGAAAATATTCATCGAACTTGAGATTCATGTAATACGGAACTATTTGTTAGATACATTCTTTATGAATGCGAAACTGATATTAAGACTAAGAAAGATATCTTAGATTATATTAATAAACAAAGAGCAGCATCTGAAAGGGATATACTAAATGATTCAATAGCAAGTATATTTAATGGTGTTCCTCCTATTTTTGAAAAAGTAACAGTAAATCGTCTTATGGACGCTTGTTTTGATAAACTTGATGTTCTTAATAAGAAAATGATTACTGATAAATTTATTTTAGCACAAGGAATTTGGCTAACGGACGAGGAAAAAATTGAGCTAACTGAAGTTGGCAAAGACGGTAAGGCAAGAAATAGAATGGAAGTTATTAAGGAACGATTGTGTTTAAATCCTGATATCAAATTAAGAGTTAGTCCTACAGGATTATCTTTTACAGAATTTAGATCTTTAGTTCAACTTAGCTCTTTACCAAAAATTTCTTCTTTAACCACAATTGCACTGAAAACACTAAGAGATAAGATCTTATTACTTTTAGATAATGATCTCGATTATCATATAAATAAATGAAGTACATTAATGTCTAATATTCAACGAGTTGCTGATGCTCGAAACATTGAAATTAATCCTCCTGCAGGAAATTAATTAGTACTAAAAATTTTATTTTTTAAATAAAAATTTGTATCTTTGATGAACAGAACGGAACGTCAAAAGCTTGCTATTAGACGTTGATTAGATAGTAATGGGATAGGTACGATTGTTGCTGCAACTGGATTTGGTAAGACCTATATGACTTGTATGTTGATAAAGGCACTATATAATAAAAATCCTAAACTATCTGTATTAATTGGAGTTCCTACAGAGGTTCTAAAAGAACAATGACTTAGAGAGTTGGCTAAAAACCAGCTCTTTTCTGTCTGTAAGGTAGAGATATTTAATACTATTGTTAAAAATCAATATACAGTTGATTTATTTGTAATTGATGAAATTCATTGCGCATGTAGTGAAAATAACATCAATATGTTTAAAGCTGTAAAATATCGTTATTTTTTAGGATTAACTGCCACATTTGAAAGATTAGATGGAAAAGAAGATCGATTATCTGAGTTTACTTATGTTTGTGATCGTATAAATATAAAGGAAGCAGTTGATAATAATTGATTATCTGATTATAGAAATTATAAAGTTTTAATTGATGTAGACTTATCTCTATATCATGAATGAAATCAGAAATTTCAAAATCTATTTTCTATATTTAATTTTGAATTTAATACAGTAATGAATTGTATTAGTCGTCCTGGTTTTGCAAGTAAATATGCAAAGAAAACAGGATGAAGTGAATCTCAAGTTAAAGGATTTGCAGCAGCTTGAATGAGAATGTTAAGAAAACGTAAGTCTTTTGTAATGTCTCATCCTAAGAAATTTGAAATAGCAGATAAGATATTAGATGCAAGAAGTAATAAAAAAGCAATTACTTTTTCAGCTACTATTAAAGATGCAGAATATTTTAAGAAACGAGGATATGTTTTACATAGTAAACAGAAAAAGAAGGAAAATAATACCATTATAGAAAGTTTTAACCAACAAACTATAGGTGTATTAAGTACTTCAAAATCTTGCGACGCAGGTGTAGATATAAAAGGGTTAAGTGTTGGAATTATATTAAGTGGAGATAGTTCAAAGACAAGGACTACGCAGAGGATTGGAAGAATTTGTCGATTCGAACAAGGTAAACTCGCAGAAATGTTTACACTAGTTATTAAGGGAACTATAGAAGAAACCTGATATAATAACTCTAATTCAAACCAACAGTATATAACTATTGATGAATCACAATTAGATATAGTGTTAAGTGGAAAGGAGATTTCTACTAGACCAAAAAAAGGCATAATAGATATAGAACATAGATTTTAATAAATAGATCTAACGTAGTACGTTTGTTTATTTTTTATCGTATTATATGGAGTTAGATACGATTCTTAATATTATGGCTAAATATAAACTAACAGCTGATGAGTTACTGTTAGTTTATTTAACGTTTATTGCTCAAACAGAAAATGGAGATCCTAAAATAAATAGGAACTATTTTCGAAGGTGATATGAAGGGGGCGGCAAAGAAAGATTACGAGAATTATTCAATTCACTAAAAGAGAAAGGAGTAATCAGGAAAAACTATAACCCAAGTACTTATGATCCTGATGAAATTGAATTTAATCAGAATTTTATAAAACAATATTTTAAACTTTCTGGAGAGCTTGGCATGGAATTAGAGGATGCTTATCCAACTAATTTATACTTTAATGGGAAAACAGTTAGTTTAAAAAATATTGCAAAGAAATTCTTAAATATGTCAGAATTCTACTTCTGATATTCCTCTACTATTGGACATAGTATTGAAAAGCATCGTGAAATATTAGAGATACTAGAATGAGCTAAATCTAAAGATCTTGTACAAGTTTCTATGATTGAATTTGTTTCCAGTCAAAAATGGAAAGAGTTTAAAGAAATGCGAGATAAGGGAATTAATGGCAAAGTTAGTACTGAACAACTTTACGATACTGCTTAATGTCTATTGTAGATGAATTATATTCTGAAATTGACAATGGTAGAGAAGGTAGAAACTTAGGTTTAAAAACTGGATTGCCAAAGTTAGATTGATATACAGGTGGATTCCAAAAAGGAGTTTATAAATTAATATTTGGACAAAGTGGTTCAGGTAAAAGTTCATATGTAATATATTCTGATTTATATCGCATATTGCGAGATTATCCAGATAGAGATATTATACATGTGTACTTTAGTCTAGAAATGAGTTCAAAAGTTTTACTTGCTAAATTGCTTAATCTATATATATATGATACTTATGGAATAGAAATCTCTTATATGACATTAATGTCTGTTCGAGAAAAACTATCTGATAAATATTATAAGTATATCCAAGAGTCTAGAGTATGACTAAATTCAATTATACATAAACTTATTATCTTTGATAAACAGCTAAGTTCTAATACTTTCTATGGTAATATGAAAGAACTTCTAAAACAATGAGGTACTTTTCAAGATATCGATGAAGGTAGAAGAAACATTTATATTCCAAGTAATCCTGATAAAATAATAAATGTAATAATTGATCATGCTGGTTTATTAACTCCAGTTGATGGAAGAACTAAAAAGCAGGAAATTGATCAAACCTCGCAATACTGCGTTTATTTTAGAGAAAAGTGTGGAATATCTATTGACTTTATTATGCAAGAAAATAGAAATACAAGTGATGTAAATAGATTAAAAATGGATCTTGCAGAACCAACCCTTGATGATGTTAAGGATTCTGGTAATGCAGGTAATGACTGTAATATTTGTGTTGCAGTATATAATCCTATAAAACATCAACGTAGTACTTATAGAGGATATACTATCATTAATAAAGAATATCCAGAAGAATCTTTAGGTTCTGCTATGCGTGGATTAATATTATTAAAACATCGATTTGGAGTTGCAAATAAAGTTTTTTGTACTGGCTTTCAAGGTAGTTTAGGACGATTTGAGGAACTTCCTGATCCAGGAAGTATTAATTATGAAGTATATCAATCTTGAAAAGATGAGAAGTTAGAAGATGAAATAGCAAAAGATACAGCTGCAAAAGATGCAGAAGAAAAAGATAGCTTACAAAAACCAATATTCAAATTTTAAATATGGCTATTACATTACCAACAAACAAAATCCCTGCGGAAACTCAGGACCCAAGAAATTTAATTATTTTTTCCAAGCCAAAATACGGTGGCTTTCGCCGTGTATTATAGTAATATAATACTTATGAATGGGCAAAAACGGTGAATTCTAAAAATTTGCCATATATTTACATTCTTAGTTGGAATTTCCAGAATCTTTATGTAAATTTGCATTATTAATTTTTAAACTAAAATGATTATTATGCAAATTAAAAGACAAAAATATTCGTATGAATTATTACAAGAGTGTTCAAACTATTTAAATACACACTCTCTTAAGGAAACAGCTATACACTATAACCTTAGTTATAAGACAATGATAAATGGGTTAATTAGATTTGGATTTTATACTCCAACTAGAAAACACAAAATAACTAAGAACAACTGCTATAATCAAAACTTCTTTAGTAAAATTGATTCTCACGATAAAGCATACTTTTTAGGATTTTTAATGGCAGATGGGTATATTTGTACAACTCCTTACAATAAACAAATAGGAATTGGGATTCAGACAAAAGATAAATATATATTAGAATACTATAAAAATTTAATAGGTAAAAAATTAAATATAAAACAATATAAAAATTCTAGTAAACTAACTATTACTAGTACTATAATGTATAGTGATCTAACTAAATTAGGATTTATAGAAAATAAATCTCATAATGACTATCATTTTCCAGATATTCCTGATGAATTTAAATCATCTTTCATTTGTGGATATTTTGATGGAGATGGGTGTATAACTATAAAATCTACAGGATTTAGTGTATGTTCAATATGTTGTAATTCTAAAATATTCTTAGAAGATTTAAAATCTATATTGGCAAAATATAACATACTATGTAGACCTATCTGTAAAGAAATAAAAAATAGAAAAAATTCAATATATGTTTTATATTTATCAGGAAGATCCAACCAATTAAAATTTAAGGATTTTATATATAAGAACGTTAATGTTTATCTTGTACGTAAATATGATAAATTTATGAAAATACCGTGCTAACTGTTGTAATAATATATAATGGTAGTGTAACGCGTAGGAAGTGAACCTGTTATACAGAATATAATCTTCCCAAGAGTGTCCATTATCCTTATGGGATAAAAATGTACGCTGAACTATAAGGAAACTTATAGAAGTAGAGATAAAAAGCTCTACGATAACAAAATTGAAAAGCACAGCTTGTGCTAATCTTCCTGGAGCATTATGTATCGACCTTGAAGGGGGTGGATATGACTATATTGATGCTGTAAAAGTAAAAGCATCTTCTGTTAAAGATTTAAAAGAAATTTGTGCTGCAATTAAGGAAGCTAAATATCCTTATAAGTTTATTGTATTAGATACAATTACTAGACTTGAAGAAATGGTTAAGCCATTAGCTTTAAAATTATATTTAAATAGTCCTGCAGGGCAAAAGTTTACAGGAGATGACGTACTTGATGCACCAATGGGTAAATAATTGTGCCCCTTAATAGAAATATTATTAGTAAACACTTTTAATTGCTGGAAAGCTAAGTCAGAAATGATATGCTAATCAGCAGCGAAGTTTAAAATTATGAATTATATAGGATATAAAACAAAAGCATTCGAAGTTATTAAAGAAGCGCCTATTGAATATCAAAAAGGATCTCATAAAAAGTATATAGTTCAGTGTTTAAAATGTGGGACTACTTTTATTCGAACTATTCAGAATATAAATAAATTTCAAGGTACAGGTTGTTTGACTTGTACACCTCGTTATTCAAAAAATAGTAAAGATAACGATTGACATTTATATATGCATTATAAAAATCACGCCCATTCTAAGAATAGAATTTTTAATATAACTTATGAAGAGTTTAAAAAAATAGTTCATTCGGATTGTTATTATTGTGGATCAAAACCATCTTATTTTAGGTCTATGATTCGTTATAGTAAAAATTCTAGTTTACAAGAATTAAATGGTGTAGATCGAATAGATTCAAATAAGGGATATACTAAAGATAATTGTGTACCTTGTTGTAAGATATGTAACCAAATGAAGTCTAATATAGATATAGGTACTTTTCTTACACAGATTTCTAAAATTTATAATTTTAAAAACGTTCAACGACTATCCCGAGAGGGAGTAGACTCAAGCGAGTCGAAACAGAGTGATTCTGAAAAGAATATGATATAGTCTGATCTATATAGAAATATATAGTTGATTCGTAATAGAATCAGACCACAATGTAGCGAATTGTGGTTGAACATAATTGGCAGGATATAGTGCTCTTCGTAAAGCATTAGAGATGGTTATTGACATGGTGTCTAAATGTGCACCTAATATTATTCTTATTTGTCATACAAAGGATTCAGCTATCGGTAATACTGATATGACTGCAAAGACTATTGACTTATTTGGAAAAGCAGGTAGAATTCTTGCTTCAAAGTCAGATGCTATTGGTTATCTAGATAGAGACGAAGATTCAAATACTATTCTAAGTTTTAATACAAATGATAAATTCGTAGAATGTGGTGCTAGACCAGAACATTTACGAAATGCAGATATAGTATTAGGAGAAATGAAGGAAGATGGAAACATTGAATTTCATTGGGAAAGGATTTATCCCTCACTTTTAAATCCTGTAGAAGTTAATATATAATCTAAGGATTATGCTAAAGGTATCTTTTGAATTTGACGAAGAATCGAAGGCTGTTACAAATGTTAAAGTTGTTAAAGTGCCTTCAAAATATGATAATATAGATTTACCAATTGTAGAGATAGGAGATAGTAAGTTAATTATGTCTCCTAAAGCCGTTAGTTTATTATCTGCACAATGCGGAGATCGGATAGCAGTTAATTATATCCAAAAAAGTAACGAGCTTACAATCCCAGTTATCGGTAAAGCTGAAGTATTTTCAGATCCTGAAAATGGGAACAAATTAACAAAAAGTAATACAGTCTCTTTTAAAGGGACTCAAAAAACAATTTTATCTAAATATGGTCAACTCTTTAAAATAGAGGAATGTAGACCTGGTATGTTTAAAATGATTAAGATTGATGAATCAGATCTTTCTAAAGCTGATACCGATTTAGATACAGAAAATTCAGATTTATTAAAAATTTAAAATTATAAGAATATGTCAATGTTTGATTTTAGTGTAGCAAAGAATGCAAATCAAGTAACTTCTACTTTCCTTCGTGGAGGAATCCATAATGTAACCTATAAAGGTATTGAATGAGTAGCTAGTCAGAGTGAAGGTAATTCTGATGCTTTTGTTTTATTATTTGAAACAAAGGACGGTATCCAGCATCGAGAAACTATTTTTGATCCAAGTAATATAAGTAATTGTACTCAGAGAGCTACAACTCAGTATGGAGAAAATCCATCTGAAATGGAAAACTTTATGGTTAAGATTACTCAAATCATTAATGCTCTTAATCCTGAATTAGGTGCAAAAATTGCTGCAGGAGAAAAGATTGAAGTAAGTAGCTTTAAGGCTCTTGCTAAATATTTAAAGGAAAACTTAGCAAGTTCTGTTGGTAAGGAAACTCAAATCAAGTTAATTCCTTATAAAGGTTTTGCTAATATGCCTAAGTATGTTGCATCAGTAGGTAAAGATGGAGTAGTTCGTAGTAAAACAAAAGTTATTGGTGAAGATTTAACTTTAACTGCTAGAGAAAAGACTGATATTGAGAATGCTAACTCTGCACAACCTACTAACATGAAAGAACGGGATAAGGATTTAGTGTAAAAGGCTCAGAAGACGACTTGCCATTCTAAAAAATAATATAGTTAAATTTTAATGGTCTTTACATTAGAACCGATAAATATCACTAAAGAACTTATTTTAAGTAAAGTTAGTGAAGAAACTTTAATGGAGCATTACTTGGGCATTCCTGTAAAAAAAGGATTGTTCAAGTCTCCATTAAGGCAAGATAGTAAACCTACCTGCGCATTTTATAGGAATAGGAAAGGAGATTTAATATTTAAAGATTTTCGTGGAGACTTTTATGGAAATTTTATTTCGGTTGTAATGTATAAATTCGATTGTCCTTATGGCAAGGCTTTACAAATAATTGCTAATGACTTTGGAATAGTTTCCCGCAAAAATTTAACTATAAATAAACCTCTTATTAAATATACAAATCAAAAGTTTAATGATACTACTCAAGCTGTTATTCAAATTGAAGATAAGTCTTGAGAAGATTATGAACTTGAATGGTGATCTAAATATGGTATAGATAAAACTATATTAAAAAAGTTTCACGTATTTTCATGTAAAAATGTATTTTTAAATGGAAGTATATTTAGTTTACATAAAGATCGACAATTAGTATTTGGATATTATGGAGGTATTCGAGAAGATATAGAACGTTGACGTATATATTTTCCTGGAAATATAAAGTATAAGTTTATTTCAAATTGAAAGTCATTTAGATTACAAGGTGCTCATGCACTTCCAAAAAATGGAGGAGAATATTTAGTTGTAACGAAATCTTTAAAGGATGTTATGACTCTTTATTCATGTGATAAAATTCCTGCAATAGCTCCAATTTCTGAAAATTGTTTTTTAACTGGAGCTCAATACGCAAAGTTAAAGTCTAAATTCAACAAGATAATTTTATTCTATGATAACGACCTTGCTGGAATTGAAAACATGAATAAAATTCGTAAGAAATTTCCTGACGTACATGTATTATTTATACCTAGACATTATAAAGCTAAGGATATATCAGATTTTTATAAAATGTACGGAAGGACTAAAACTTTAGAATTAATTGAAAAAGCAAAAAACTACATCTCAGAAAAAGAAAACAGGAGCATACTGTAGAAATAAAGGACATAGATATGAGACAAAAATTGCTCAGGAACTTAGAAATCTTGGATTTACAGATGTAGTTACATCAAGATCTGAGTCTAAGAATATGGATGATAAAAAAGTGGATTTGGTTGATCGTAGTGGTAAGTTACCATGTTATATACAATTGAAAAATACTGTTAATACACCTCAATATCATGCTATTAAAAAAGAATGTCCTTTAAAAGATAAACCTTTTATTGTAATTTGAAATAAACAAGTTAAGAAAGAAAAAGTATTTGGTTCTGCAGGAGAAGTAGTAATCATGGATAAAGACTTTTTCTATGAACTCTTATCAAAATTAATTAATGGATAGTTGTAGAGTAGTGTTCACCTCTGCTTCTGGACAAAAAATCATTATTGTATTTACATATGATGAAGAGAAGGATGAATTAAATTACGTCCCTCTATTTGAACCTCAAGTTGATGCAAAAACTCAATTAGGTTTGTCTGGAAAGTTATGTGAAATATTTTTAGAAGCATTATCTAGCAAAGATGGAACAACAAAAGATTAGATACGATTTGACTCCACAATATGGAATTGAGGAGGTCAATAAAATTCTTACAAGCAAATTAAGTAAGTACCAAGAAAATGAATGGAAGAGAGGTATGAAATGGACAGATGTTCTTTCATCTCTTAAGAAACATTTAAATCAATTTGAACGAGGTATTGATTATACAAACGAGGGACTTTTAGAAATGGCTGAAGTAGCTACTAATGCATTGATATTATGTGAATTTTATCATATATATCCTCAAGGAGATGATAGAGTTATGGCCCCTATCGATAAGCCTATTGTTGGATTAGATCTCGATAATGTAGTATTTGATTTCAATAAAGCTTATGAAGACAAGTTTGGTGTTGCTATGAATCCTTACTGGAATGCAAACTATCAGATGTCTGAACATCTACATGAATTAGAATCAGATAAAGAGTTTTGGATTAATATTCCTGTATTACATAGACCCTCTTTTGAAGTAGACTATTATGTAACTGCAAGAAATATTCCAACTGAATGGATTCAGGAAAGTTTACAGAAGAATGGTTTACCATGTGCTCCTGTAATTACAGTACCTTGGAATGCTAGTAAAGTTGAGGCAATTAAAAGTAGGGGAATTACGATTATGATTGATGATAAGTACGATAACTATAAAGAAATTACTAATGCGGGAATATTCTGTTATTTAATGGATGCTCCTCATAATCAGTATTATCAAGTAGGACATCGTAGAATTTATGATCTTAAAATACCTATTAAGTAATGAACTTAAAGGATAAATTAGAACTGGCCTTACATGAAGCCTATATAAAAGCCTATAAATTAGCTGAACCTTCTGCAGACTTTGATATTTTAGTTGAAAATGCAGAAATTATGTCAGATGGCAAGAAGAACATTCATTTTGAAAACTACTTTTTAGATGATGATATTGCAGAAAATATCTTAAATGAAGTAGCTAAGAAATATAAGTTATCTAAATACATGAAAAGCCAGCTTCATATAGCTTATTATTTAGGTTGTAGTCCAGCGACAAAACGCAAGGAAAATGACAATTAACTTAAATGATATAAAACTTAGTCCAGTCTTAGAAAGTGTATATAGAAGTAAAATAAGTGATGCAGAATATTTCTCAAGCTCTTATTCTAATTATATATCAAATTCTAGATTAAAGTATATAAATCCCGATCAGGGTGGTAGTCCAAGTTTATATAATAAAGGTATAGAAAATAAATCAACTAATTCTTTAGAATTAGGAACAGCTATACATGAATTATTTTTACAACCAGAGTCTTTTAAATTAGGTGATTCATATAATAAGCCTACAGCAAAATTAGGTATGGTAATAGATAGTATTATTAAATATAGAAAACAAGGTTATACTATTAGAGAATCTATTACTAAAAGCTGTATTGATATAGATTATTATAAAAATAATTTAAATGAGAGTAGAATCCAAAATATAATAAAATCTGGATTAAATTATTATCAAAACTGCAAAGATTTAATAGAAGGCGATTTAGTAATTTTAAATGATAAACATCGTACAATTTGCAGTAATTGTTTAGAATCGTTATCTAACAATCCTTCAATAGTAAACTTAGTAAGACCTGAAGGTCTTGAAGCTTATAATGAAGATGCTTTGTTCATAGATATTATTGGCGAATATAATAATAGTAAATGTATATTAAAATTAAAAATGAAAGCTGATAATTGGACGATTGATAAAGATAATAAAATAATTACTCTTAATGATTTAAAGACTACGGGTCATTTACTTGAACAATTTATGAATGGAAGTTTTTGGAATTTTCATTATCATAGACAGATGGGAATGTACCTATGGATGTTACTTCAATTCTGTAAAAAAGAATATGGATACACTCCTAAAGACTGGACTTTTCAAGCTAATATTATTGCCGTTGAAACTACAGGCTCTAACAGAGCTAGTGTTTTTAATATTGATTCAGATATACTTAATATAGGTAGATTAGAATTTTGTAGACTTCTAAAAATGGTTGCATATTGTGAAATCAATGGTTATTCTGATGATGTTATTTAAATATGCGCAAATTAGAAATTCAGGCTTATACCTTAGATGAAGCTAAAATTAATGCTTTTAAACAAGGTATAACTGTAGTACAAGATGCTACCAGAAGCTGAAAAAAATCTGGATCTCCAGTTCTAACTAAAGATATGAATATATTTGCTGCAGATTTTCTTGAACAAAAAGGAATGTTTGATTTTGAAGGTGCTGGTATTATTATTGCTATAAAATCTGGCACTAAAGATACTCGTAAGAAACCTTATAAAGTTATTAGTTCAAGACGTAAAGGACGTTGTAAGCTTTATCGAACTATTGAAATTCGTTTAAAACGTAATCATGAAGTGATTGGAGAAGCAGTAAACAAAACTGAAGCGTTAAATCTAGCTAAAAGTTTAATTCGTAACTTTCGTGAAAATGTGTATGCAAAAACTGTATACAATACTAAAGATATTGATTTTGAACTTGAATATATGCCTTCTACTAAGGCAGAAAAAGGGCAATATATTGTCTTTGGAGTAGAACAATCTGATGTAAAACTCAGTAAAAGAAAGAATAGAGGGGCAGAGTAATCTGCCTCTTTTATTCTCTTTATATATAAAATTATATATAAATGACTATAGAAGAATGGTTAAATAAAGACGAACTTGCAATAACAATTTGAAATAATAAATATAGATTTGAAAATGAATCATTAGACGCGTGGTTTAAACGAGTAAGTAATAATAATCCTGAAGTCGAAAAACTAATCAGAGAAAAGAAATTTATTTTTGGAGGACGAATTTTAGCAAATAGAGGTTTGAATTCTAAAAATAAAAAAATTACTTATTCAAATTGCTATGTAATTGCTCCTCCACAAGATAATCTTGAATCTATTTTTGAATGTGGATCTAAGCTAGCTCGTACTTTTAGTTATGGAGGTGGATGTGGAATTGATATTTCAAATCTCCGTCCAACAGGATCTAAAGTAAACAATGCAGCAAAAACAACATCTGGTGCAGTTAGCTTTATGGATTTTTATTCATATATTACTGGATTGATTGGACAATCTGGAAGACGTGGGGCATTAATGATCTCAATATCTTGTGATCATCCAGATCTTGAAGAATTTATTGAACTTAAGTCAAATTTAGATAAAGTTACAAAAGCTAATATTTCTGTTAGAGTTAGTGATAACTTTATGAAATCTGTTATTAATGCAGAAACTTTGATTCTTAAGTTTATTACAGATACAGGAGAAGTTATAACTAAAGAAGTTGAAGCTTATCCTATTTTTAGAAAATTAGCAGAGATGAATTGAGATTATGCAGAGCCTGGAATTTTATTCTGGGATGCTATTAAAAATTGAAATCTTCTCTCAAATAACCCTGATTTTTCTTTTGCTGGAGTAAATCCTTGTGCTATGTAAGTGATTGATAATCAAATAATTACGTCAATCTTTGGCTCAAGTAAAAAATTGGGCAAAATCGGTGAATTCTAACCAATTCAAAGAGGTGGAATTTGTTTGTTAACAAATTTATTACTATCTTTGTTGTATGAAAATACCGAGATAACTTCCTAAATTACGAAAGGTTAGGAAGTATTGTAACGCATAGTGAGTGAATAAATATAATCTCACCACGAGTGCCCAATACTAATTTACTATGATAATATATAAAGTAACGAATAAAATTAATAATAAAATTTACATTGGTCAAACTATTAATTCTTTAGAACATAGAAGGAAACAACATGAAAAAGATTGTAGACGAAATAAGTACTATAATAATCGTTTTCATAATGCACTTATTAAGTATGGATTTGATAATTTTATCTGAGAGTGTCTTTGTGAATGTGTTTCTATTGAAGAATTAAATAGTAAAGAACAGTTTTATATTTCTGAATATAATACAACAGACAAAACTTTAGGTTATAATTTGAAGCTTGGAGGAAATAATGGAGGTAAATGTTGTGATACTACAAAAACTAAGATTAGTTTAAGTAGCAAACAAAAGTGAACTAATCCTGAAATTGCTTCTAAAATGTTAAATGGCCTTAGAAAAGGAACTGAAACCGTTAAACAAAAAGGTTTAAAAAATTATGTACTTCGTAAATGTATTTATTGTGGCACTGAATTTAAATGTAAACCTTATGATTCTAAAAAGTATTGTAGCCTAAAATGTGCAAATAATGACCCTAAACATTATTTAATAGGAGTGAAAGCTGCTTCAACAAAGATTCAAGAACAGTATCAAAACTCAATATCTTTAAAAATAAAACAGATTGAAGATTGAGTTAGAAAAAATAAATGACTGTTACAGAATGTAAAAATGAATAATTTAACTTTTATTCAAGATTTATGTGCATGTTTAAATGTGAAAGACTATAGAACTGTTGCAAAAATACTTAATGTAAACAATAAGAAAGATTTAGTTACAAAATTAATAGAAATTAGTAAAAATGTATGCTAAACTGGTCTGAATTAACAGACGTATCAGGTAACTGTATGGAGGAAACTCCCAGAAATAAAGGATAAAAAGCCTTTATGATAATAAATTGGAAGAGCCCTTGCCGAGTGGGGGATCGTGTTTATTAGGAAGTATAAATCTTGCAGAATTTGTTACAGAATGTGAAACATTTGACTTTGCAGGATTTAAAGATACTGTTAAAAAAGCAGTAGTTGCATTAAATGAAGTACTTGATGAAGGTCTTCCATTACATCCTCTTATTGAGCAAAGAGAATCTGTTAAAAATTGGAGACAGATTGGACTAGGAGTAATGGGATTAGCAGATATGTTTATAAAACTAGGTATTAAGTATGGCAGTGAAGAATCTATTAAATGGATTAATATGATTGGAACTGAAATGATCTTTTCAGCTTTGGAAAGTTCTAATGAACTAACAATAAGTAAAGGAGCATATCCAATGTTTAATACAAAAGTTGTAGATACACCTTTCTTTCAAGCACTTAATACTAAAGAAAATAACCTCCGATATCAAGAACTAAGAAGTAATATTCTTTTACGAGGATTATGTAATTCTCAGTTATTAACTTGTGCTCCTACAGGTAGTATTGCTACTATGTTAGGAATTTCAACAGGTTGTGAACCCATTTTTGCAACTTCTTATACAAGAAAAACAGAATCTTTAGTTGATAAAGAGAAACTTTATAAAGTATATACTCCAATTATCCAAAATAATTTCATTTCAAAAGGAGTTCCTGAAAATCAACTTCCAGAATATGTAGTAACTTCAGAGAACATTCCTTATACAGAGAGAATTCAAGTTCAAGCTGCTTTACAAAGATATATAGATGCTTCAATTTCCTCAACAATAAACTTACCTGAATCTGCTACAATAGATGATGTTGAAAGAATTTATAGACTTGCATGAGAGTATCATTTAAAAGGTGTAACTGTTTATAGAGCAGGTTGTAAAAGAGGAGCTATTTTATCTAAGAAACCTATGGGAAGTAAAGAATTAATGAAGCGTCCAGAATCAATTGATGCTAAATTAATTAGATTTAAAAATGGAACTGAAAACTGGATTGCGTTTGTAGGTTTAGTTGATGATAGACCTTATGAAATATTTACAGGAATTAATAATATTGAGGATTTTCCAATTCCCTCAACTATTACCGAAGGTAAAATTATTAAGGTAAAAGATGAATTTGGTAAACGATATGATTTTCAATATGTCGATAAGTATGGATATACAAATCGATTAGGAGGATTGTCTCGCATCTTTAATCAAGAATACTGGAATTATGCTAAATTAATATCTGCTCTATTAAGAGGAGGAATTGAATTAGATAAAGTAGTCAAGATTATTGATGGTATGCATTTTGAATCTGATACTTTAAATACCTGGAAGAATGGAGTAAAAAGAGCAATAAAAACATTTATTGTTAATGGAACAGAATCTCACGAACTTTGCCCAGATTGTGGTGACCATTTAATATATGAAGGGGGTTGTACTATATGTAAGAGTTGTGGATTTAGTCGTTGTGTATAATTGTAAATAATAAAATATTAATAGATTAAAATTTAAGAGATATGAAGACAGAAAGAATCGTTTCCGCTCACGGATTAGAAGGTTATCGTGTAACTGATAGTGGTAAACTTATTGGTAAGAGAAATTGTCAGTTAGTTGGATGCTTAAGTAATGGTTATACTCGATATACTGTTAGAGTAAATAAGAAAACTAAGAGTATTAATGGAGCTCGTGTAGTTTGGGAAAGTTTTTATGGTCCGATTTCTAAAGGCTTTGAGATTGACCACATTAATGGAGATCGAAGTGATAATCGTTTGTCTAATCTTAGAGTAGTAACTCATAAGGAAAATATGGCAAATCCTATTACTCGTGCTAGAATGGGTAAACCTCGTAAGCGTTATTCAGTAAAATATGAAAAAGTATAGTGAAGAATTTCGTGATGCAATGACCGATGTTGAAGTAGTTAATATTTCTAAAAATACTCTTCCAGAGTATACTGAAGAATGAGATGCTGGTTGTGATGTTAGAGTCGACTTTAGTAGAATAACTTCAGATGAACCACTAAAAACAAAAGGAGATTGCCAATTTCTATTTGAAAACGAAGTTAATCCATTAAAATCTTTTATTCTTGAACCTAGATCTCGAGCAATTATACCTACAGGTTTATTTGTTTGTATTCCAAAAGGATATGAAATACAAGTACGCCCAAGATCTGGTTTAAGTTTTAAGGTTGGTCTTACTTTAATTAATTCTCCAGGTACAATTGATGCAAGATATCGGGACGAAGTAGGTTTACTTGTTGTTAATAATGGTTCTGAACCTGTTGTAATAACAGATGGAGAACGTATTGGACAGCTAGTACTTAAGCGTGTTGAATTTATTAACTGGATTGTAAAACGTTCTGTTAAAGAATTCTCTGATCAATCTGACAGAGGTGGAGGAACAGGACATTCTGGAGTAAACTAAAATGATTTTAAACTATGACTTACCAAAATTAGAATCTGAATTACTTTCATTTCAACTAGATTCTAAGCAAAAAGAGGTACTCGAATCAGCTCTAAACTATATTAAAAGTGATATTAAGATTAATTCTGATACTAAACATTTATGTATCTCAGGTAGAGCAGGTACTGGAAAAACTCAAATATGTGCTTTAATTGTGAAGATATTGAAGGATAATAATATTCCATTTTTGGTAATTACTCCTACAAATAAGTCAAAGAACGTAATAGCTTCTGTAGTTGATTCAGAAGCTATTACTGTTCATAGACTATTGAGTTTATCTCCACAAGTTGATATACTTGAATTAGATCTTAAAGAGTTAAACTTTATACAAAAAAATACTATATATTTACAATATAAAGCAGTCTGGATTATTGATGAATGCAGTATGGTTAATGATGATTTATATAAATTAATTATTGATCAAGCTGTAGATCATCAATGTAAAATTATATGACTTGGAGATGAAAAACAATTAAGTCCTGTAAGTCAAAAACAAATATCTAAAACATTTAGAAATTCTACTAAATATACTTTAGATAAAGTATATCGTCAATCTTCAGATTCTCCAATTGGAAAAATATTAGAAACGTTACGTTCTAAGCCAATTAGTAGATTTGAATCTACTCTAGATAGTGATTCTGGATCTTTAAAAGTATATAATAATATTCGAGAAATGTTAGAAGAGCATTGTTATCTATTTAAGGTTGGAATGAATCTTGAAGATCAACATATTGTAAAACTAGTTACATATACTAATAAAAGGATTGAAGCTTTAAATCAGATTATTAGACGCTTAGTTTTTAATGATGATGAGGAGTATCATTTTGGAGAGGTCTTAACTGGGTATGATTCTTGTATATATAAAAATCAAGGTATTATTGAAAACTCATCTGATTATTTAGTTAGAGAAGTTGAAGATACTACATTTCAAGGATTAAAAGCATATAAATTAACTTTATATGATCCTTCTAAAGAGTGTGATATTGAGATTACTATAATTTCAAGATATAATAGTAGTTATGATATTGCTAATTTAGCAGCTCGAATTGATAATATGAGAGTTAAAGCTGTAAAAAGTAAAAATGGCAAAGATTGGAGAGCTTATTATCAATTTCAAGAAGCGTTTCTTACTCCCTTTGATTTAGTACATGAAGGAAGAGTTATAAAGAGAAAATCTTTAGACTATGGATATTGTATATCTGCACATAAATCACAATCTTCTTCATATTTAGCAGTATTAGTTGATATGGAAAATATTTTGCAATGTACAGATCCTGAGGAATTACGACAATTACAATATGTAGCTTTATCTCGAACTACTAATGATATATATTTATATCAAAGATAATATGACAAATTACTTCTTTAAAAGAGACAATAATAATAAGATTCGAGTAGTTCAACTAAATTTAAATGAACATACTGATATTCAATCGAATGAAAAATTCTATTCAATAACTGGAGAAACTGGCGTATTGAATGGAAAAATGGTTAAACGACCTTTAGTTACTATTGAACAAGGTAAAGTTAAAAGAACTGTCAAAGAACAAGCTGAATTACAATATAATAGCTTATGCAATAGCTATTTAGATAAAGGGTATAAATCTCAAGAGGAACTTAAAATAAAAGATATAACAGATGAATCAGAAGTAGATTTAAAAGTTCCTAAACAGAATACCGACGCAAAAGGAAACTTAAAGCCTATGTTGGCTCTTAGTGTTGATAGTCTCCCAAAATCTAAACAAAATATATTAGACAATAAATGATATGGGAGTAGAAAGATAGACGGTAGCCTATAGTATGCCGTCTTTAAATTCCGTTAATTCGGTGAACCCTGAGATGGGAATACCGAGCCAAGCATTATAGTAATATAATGAAGGTGTAGAGACTAGTATATGGAGTCTACGAAGTAGATAGTAAAATACCACGAACGCGGAAAATATATGGTACAATATTTGGATGGAGTTCGAAGTTTTATTATATTTGTAATAAATTAATAAAATTATGGAACGAAAATGTTATAAATGCAAGAAAATTAAATCTATTGAGTCTTTTGTAAAAGATAATAGAAATAAAACTGGATACGGATATCTTTGTAAGGAATGTAAAAAAGAGGAAGATAAAAAGTATCATGCTAAAATTAAACAAGATCCAAATAGATGGGCAAAAGAACTAGAAATGCGAAGGAATTGAAAAAGAGATAATCGTAAAAAAGTTCAAGCGAGTTGAACTGAATATAATAATAGACCAGAAGTAAAAGAACAAAAGTCTGAATGGGCAAGAAAACACTTTAATGTAATGCAACTGACAGAAAAGCAATACATACATAAAATGTGAAGAAATGCAAAATCTAGAGCGATTAAAGAAAATATTCCTTTTAATATAGAAGAAACAGATATAATTATTCCTAAGTATTGCCCAATTTTAGAAACAGAACTAGTTTTAAACAAAAATTATAAGAATAGTAATCCAGAACATACTCCCTCTATTGATAAAATAGATCCAACTAAAGGATATGTAAAAGGAAATATTCAGATAATTTCGTTTAAAGCTAATGCTATGAAGCAAAACGCATCGTTTGACGAGTTACAAAAGTTTTCTAAAAATATTATAAAATATATACAACCATATATTAAGATATAGTCCGAACTATAAAGAATAAAATTTATAGAGTTAGAAGATAAAGAGCTTCTAAAAAACAAAAAGGTACGATGTCTAATGTATTATAAGGATAAGGAAGTTTATACTTCTTCTAGAGGAGGTAAAGATTATGATACTCCTACAACTTATATTCGTAAGAATACATTCTTAAATCAATTTTTTAATAATAATCCAAATGTAGTATTAGATGGAGAATTATATATTCATGGAAAGCCTCTATCTTATATTAGTGGAATTGTTAGATTACAAGATCTTTGTGAAAAACACGAAGAACTTCAATATTATGTTTATGATATAGTTGATGAAACTAAAACTTTTCAGGAAAGACTAAAAATTCTAACTGAGTTAGATAAATGTATGAGTTTAAGTTCTATTATTCCTAATAGAGTTGTAGTAGTTAATCATGAAAGTGTATCTGGAAAGGATGCAATTGTTCAACTTCATAATCAGTATATATCTGAAGGTTATGAAGGTTTAGTTATTAGAGATCCAAATGAAAAATATAAATGTGGAGCTCGAGATAAGCGAATGCTAAAAGTAAAAATGTTCCAGGATGATGAATTTGAAATAACTGGAATGACTGATGGCCTTCGAGAAGAGGATTTTGTTTTTAATATGAAAACAAAGGACGGATATCCATTTGAAGCTAAGCCTATGG
>CAJMOW010000011.1 GCA_905215145.1 uncultured bacterium
CTTAGTAATAAAATCTTAACTTAAAATTCTAAGCTATATGGATCCTTTATAAAAATGCGTTTTATATTAGGATTTAAATGGCTAAGATCTGGGTAAAAACAAAAAAGGCCAAACTTACCTGTATCATCTAAAACAACAACAGAGCTCTGGATTTTATTACCTTTCATGTATATCTGAACGTCGAAATATGGCCTATACCCAAGTTTAACTAGACTGCTGTAAAATAAAAGGAATTGTTTAGATAATATTATAGTATATGGATATTCTTTCATTATAGTAGTGAATTAATTATTAAGATAGCTTTTTTACTGTCATAACGACCCTTGTAATCAGATTTAGGTATAATATTCAATACCTTATTGACAATATTCTCACCACTAGTAGCATATAATGCTCCACTTGGATGATAAAAATCATGTCGTAAATCTACAACAATTAATGTACGCTTCATATAGTTAAATTAAGCATAATAAAATTTGAATAAAGTGTAGACTTTGATCAATATAATATGAAGTAAAATCCTTCATATACTTTTTATAAAGTCCTCTACACTTCCAGTAATCAATAGCATAATGTCCAACTAGTAACATTATTAATTTCCAAATTGCAGCTAATCCCAAAAAGTGTAATGCAATATAAATACCTAACGCCCAAATTGCACAATGTACAAACAAGACATAATTATTTTCACATTTATACTTCTTACAAAACTCATCTTGCAACGGATAGTCTAAAACTAAATTTAGAAAGTAAAGTATAATAAAATTTATCATTATCTAATCTTTATTTTTGAGAACAAACTTCCAATATCTAAGAAGATTTGTATTATCAATACAATAGTATTTACTACAGGAACCCATATTAAAAGGAAGATCCAATCATTATCTTGATATACATAAAAAGAATAAAGATCACCTATTGTGCTTCCACACTTGTCTTCTTCAATCCAATCAAAATACAGGGAAACGTGTAAATAAACAACTCCTATTAGATAAATACCTAAAATAATTAAAAATGTATACATATTAATCCAGTTTTTCCCAGCATTCTTGATCAAAATTCCAATGTCTAATATCACAAATATTAAACTCGAAACATAATCCAAGAATGCCGATATTAAAACAAAAGCCTGCATGATCCCCTTTATTATTATAACTAATATGGAAATCAAGCAAGCCAAATGTATTGATGTTTATAAACAAATAATAACAAATACCAAATAGTTGAATATCAAAGTCAAAAAATTTTGATAACTTCAAGATTTTAAATCTAATAGACATTTCTAATGATTTAAACTCTCCTGTAGGGTGTACAAACACCCACCACAAAGAATCTAACTTACAAAGCTTCATATTTTTCTTAAATTAGGGTAATAATCGGTTGTAGACTATACTTCTAATTTGGGTTAATCACTAGTATTATTGTAATACTTTATATCTTCAATATAAGTTTTCTGTGTATCTCCAGTAGGTCCTATCATAACATTAGGTTTTATAGTTCCACATGATATATTAAGTATTACTAAGACTGTTATAACTATTTTTACTATTGTTTTCATCTTTATGCTATTAGTGTTTAGAGTAGGTAACAGGATTTGAACCTGTGATGCAGCTTTTGCAGAGCTGAGCCTTAACCAGCTTGGCGATATCTACATTTAATGGAATCTCTTGGTTACGCTCCAAGTCCCCTGGATTTATAGATGTTTCTTCCAGAAAATGTTTCTGTCTGAGAATGACAATTTGGACATAAAAATCTAAGATTCTCTACTCTATTATCATTATTAACACCGTTAATATGATCTAATTGTAAAGATAGACTTTTGCCCTGCCATTCTGAAATACCACAAATATCACATTTATACTCTCTTAGTTTTTCTTCTATTAATCTTTTCTTTAATGCTCTTCTATTAGAATATATAGAATTTCTTACCAATATTTCGTCTAAAGAATACTTCTTAACATCGGAAGTTCCATGAGCTTTTCCTTTGAAATGTGATATATCTATGTCTAATTCTTGTAATCTTTTCTTCAAGTTCCTCCAAGGTTCTCCTCCTGTGACATGATAACCTAATTTTCTAAGAACTTCAGAATAAGAAATAGAATTTTTTACTACTACTTCTAATTCTTCTTTAGTTAACTGTTTTATTTTGCTTGCTTCCATAATATTTTCTTCAAGTTCAAAGCTAACTTAGTGAAAGTGCTTCTACTAAGTTAGCTTAGATTCCAAGTAAAACTATCTGTTTATTTTCAAGTAAATAGTTTTGCGGAGGATGAGGGACTCGAACCCCCACATCGCTCATCACGATGTACCGCTTTTCAAGAGCGGCCCTTCATCCAGCCAGATATCCTCCAAATTTCTCTACCTATAAACCTTCTAGTAACTTAATAGAGATGATCCTTTACTTTGTGCTAAGTATTAGATAAGTTCGTTAGTTCGCTAATCCATTAGTAATAGCACACTATACTAATATGACTCTAACTCTGCTGGACCTGTTGGATTCGAACCAACGATGTGATTACTCAGATAGGTTAACAGCCTATTGCATTCGACCACTCTGCCAAAGCCCAGTATACATCTAAATATCAAATCGATATCGACGCATTTTATTACATCTCTTACACTGTTGAATATAAGTTCTGTATATATGAATAGGTAATGAATTCTTAGGAGTACACCCTGCCCGATAAACCTTTGATTCTTCTTCTCTAATCGTTTCCCATTCACATACATGAAACTTTGATAATATCCAATCTTTAATTACTTCTAACATAACATACTATTTTATTTAGTGACCCCAAATAGATTCGAACTATTGCCTCCAGTATTAAAAGTACTGTACTCTAGCCAACTGAGTTATGAGGTCATTGGAGATCAAATCTAGTGACTATACTCTCCTTAATAATTAAAACACTAATCCATGATATTGATAGCGTTCTATAATAAATTTACCATATACTCCATCGTATTGCCAATGATTATTATCAAGTTGTTTAATTTCAGACCAAGGAAGATAAACCCATTCAGGAAGCCCTTTATAAATTTCTCTATTACACGTGTCTTGATCACAATATTCTGGGTCAGGAACTAAAGAAAAACAACGGCAAAAACCAAGCTCTGAGATATTACCGTTAAAAGATCTGTTAATACAATTAGTGTGTACCGTGAGCGTCTATATATTACTACATAGATGTTGACATGTTAATTCATGCAGTCTCTAACCCAAGACTGTAGGATTACTCTTCCTTGGCACTATAATCTAGCGCATTCTGTTATGTTTTTACACTTAGAAAGATTATCAATATTAAACTTCATATGTTATTGATTATCAATTAATTTGTCGAGAATGATAGTAACGCTCTATCCCCTAGAAATCCCAAATTTCTCGTGCTACTTCCACACCCCATTCTCGATGATCCTCTTTTATTTATAGAGGCTCCTAACGGCTATACTCCATTCATTAATTATTCCTATTGTTTAGTATAAATTTTTAGGAATTAATTAAAATTTAATTTTATCTAATACGAATAGTTTTTATTTTATTGTATACGTATACAAAAATATAATATATTAGTACAATAGTATTAACAATAGGGATCCATAGAATGACTGGTACATAATCAGTATATATTATAATATACTTATTAAAATCCTCGATTGTATTTTCAGTGCAACTTGTATTATTGCTCCACTCTATATATAGAATTGTATAGATACTAATTAGAGATCCTAAATAAATTATTAAGAATAATATCAACATAATATTTTATTTTAAAATTCATCAAAACATTCAAGAGCTTCAATACTCTTTCTAAGCATATCCAGTGTTGGAACTTCTGGCCAGGATCCTCTTAGTTCTCCAACTCCAATTATATTTTTAATAAAAAATGCTCTATCTATATTTAATTTACTAAAGATTATGCTATTTTCATAATTGTTTATTTTTACATAGTAGCTGCCTTCAAATCCTATAGTATCTATCATGCCACTATATATTTCTGTACTAGTATCGGGATAAACAATAATAAATAGTATATGAGAACCCACATCAAAATTCTGTGAATATTCAACTAATAACTTAGGACGGTTTTTAATCATAATTAAAAAAATAAGATAATATGTAAGATTTAAACTTCTTTATTTACAAAGAAAAATAAAAGACCTTTATACTATATTTTAAAATTTCTTCCCTAATCGTATTCATTATTGAGGCTCCTGTCGGACTCGAACCAACGTCCTCAGGTTACAAAACTGACATTCTACCACTGAACTAAGGAGCCAATAAACACTATCGTAGTTTTGCACGTCTGATTTTTATTGCCACAGAAGCTCCATATAAGTAATTAATTTATATGTTACGAGCTGTTACGCCGTTAATGTCAAATTTAGAAATAACTTATAATGACATAAATTGGTTATAGTTATCCTTGTATCCTATGGAAGTATTCACAAGAAGCTCACCATGCATGCTTATACCAGGCATTGGCACCATAAAGTCATTTCCATATATGTTAGTTAAAACACTTAAATATACTTCTGGAGCAGGAAACATTCCTCACTCAAACTTAAGGTAAACTTTATTGTTATAGTCTCTAGCATTTCTGAGGCTTTGCATCTTATTTGGAAATGTAAGATTACCAAATGATTCTGTGGAGAGTATATTATATCGTTGTCGCAGCTCTTGATATTTTTCTCTAAGATATAAAAGTCTAGATGTGTTTTCCTTAGAAGAATCATAGCATTGTATTCTTGTTTTTACAGCCAGTGCTTCTAGTTTAATTAAGTGTAACTGGTGCATAAACTTTTGTCTCTCAACTAGATCATCTGGAACATTATCAAAGGGACATATATCTATAAAGATCCCCTGGTTAAAGGTAAAATGACCCTCTAAGTCCTTTTTGTGAATACATGTTGTATCGCTTCTTCTTAGTTTAGTGCAGCAATAGAAGGTACTATCTGTTCAGTCATTCTGAACAAAATATGGGTAACTCAACTCCTTAACTGCATACTCTAGAAATCTATCATAGTCTGTTCTAGGCATAGCAATATCAATATCATCATCTCATGGAATAAACCCACCATGTCTAACAGCACCAAGTAATGTCCCCCCATCTAAATAGTATTTCAAATGATACCTGTCACAGATATTTTTAAACTGTTGCAATAAATCTAATTCAACTCCTCAAAGTTCTTTTCTCTCTTTAGATACCAAAAATCCATTTTTTACTTCTGCATCAAAAAAGTTATCTGGTAATTTAATACTTAAGTCTACCATCAAATAAACGTTTAGCTAACTCTAGATCATCAGGACCAGTAATTTTAAAATTCATAAATTCTCCTGAGATATATAAGCATTTATTTCCATTATGCTCGTACAAATCAGGCAGAGTCTGATAATCATCTATATTTTTAATCTTTGTGATTACATCATAAAGACTTCTAAGTATGAAAGTTTCAGGAGTCTGTAAAATAGCAACTGGTTCTTTTCTTACTCCAGGAACATGTAATGAATTAAAATCTTTTAAGGTACTAACCGTTGAAATATAAGGAACAACAGCTGAATTATCAAAATTACAAGAAGATAAACATCTTATAATTAAATTTGGAGAGAGAAAAGGTCTTACAGAATCATGAAACATAATTTTTTCAATAGAAGAATAGTAGGTCATTATATATTCAAGACCAGCAATTCTAGATCTTAAGCATGAGTACCCTCCTTCTATAATTTTGATATAAGAAAATGGAAAGAGCTTCTGAAGAGGAGGAATATATTCGGGTAAAGAGACTATAACAATTATATTAAACAGCTTTAACCTGACAAACTTCTCAACAGTCCAATACATTATAGGAAATCCATTGATATCTATAAACTGCTTAGGAATATTTATTCCTACTCTAGTTCCTTTCCCTGCAGCATTAATAACTAAGGCATTCATACACTTAACCTTGTTTTAGAACTCTTTATAGTATCTATAAGAGACAGTTTTACAAAAAAGTTATAATAATCTCTTACATATTTTCTTTTAATACTAGTTAATATATTAAAATAAAGATTCATTTCTACTTTTAAAGTAAAGGATAGTACATAGTACTATTATCACAAACCAGATAAAAAGAAATAGTAATATTAGACAGTTAATTAGTACCGTTGCCATAGTATTATTTATTATATATAAGAAATATTTATTTAATTTTAATAGTTGCTCGTTAAAGATTCGAACTTTAACTTTCACGTTCAAAGCGTGACGTGCACAAACCAAGTACACCAACGAGCAGAGTCAAATTCTTAGCAGAATCCACCACAAATATAAAGATAAAAGTCAATATAACCAAATATTTGTACACTTATTTCTATAATTTGTACAAATTTTTGAGATTACTATTCAGTATAATAACTAACACTTACTTTTGCTTCTCTTTTAAATAAGTATAAATAATAATGATCATTAAAGTGATAACAATCATCACGAAGAAATATGTTAATACTGTAACAAAGAAGTTTATCCCTAATATGTTATTAACAAAGTGTAATAAATAGCACACTAGAACACAATACAACAAAATTCTATGGTAAATACAAAATTTGAATGTAAGAGATAAAACAATGAGACCTATTAGTACTACCATAACTGTTACCAAATCTACACAACTAATAATTACCGTAGAAATTGTATAGTAGCGTAGTAGTATTTTAAATAATATGTTTAGTGCTAGTAAGAAAGGTGCAAAACGAATGAATATTAAACTAAGTTTCTTTAACATTCTATAAAATAAAATATTAAATTAATAATTAATATAATAATCATCCAGCTAACTACTGTTAATAACCTTGATAAACACCCTGACCTGGTAAGAATATCATGTGACGTAAGTTTCATTATTAAAATTCAGGCTCAAACATACTAGATGACCACCAATAGTTACGTTCATCTTCCTTTAACGTGTAACAGTATCCATCATCCTCAATTTGGTTATTAAAATTTTTTCCTCTGTAGCTTACCCCTAAAATAGTAAGACTTTTCCCTCCATAACACTTAATCATGTTAGGTAGGAATACAAACCTATAACTCAATTGGCTACACCCTTCATCATATCTAGACTTCACTATAACAGTATCTCCAATATTATATAATGATTTCATAATTTAAAGAATTTAGTGGAGATGGCGGGAGTCGAACCCGCGTCCATCTAATTAACAATAACAGTTTTATTTACATGTTTAGATTAGGTTCTCTACAAAAATCTAATCAATAAATATACCCCTAACAGCACTCCTATAGAATTACCTAATGGACTGTTGACATATCATAGCCTCAGGGGCTCTGGTTTGGGTACAATAATATAGCCCCTTTTTAAAATCTATTATTTCCCTAATTTACATAACCTAGGCAGCTAGTACTACCTGAGTATTCATTGGTGTTATAAGAGACATAACCTTGTTAGTCATCTTATGGAAAATTTTCTTAGCGTTTATTTTTTGATACAGTTGTTAAAGAAGTTATATCAGCTCCTACATGAACTATTATCTACTTTATTAAATGTCAAAAACCCATCATCCCCCTAAAAGAATAGTTTAGACTCATATTCAGGAGTGGTCCGCAGTAGCTAAAGTGTTTAGTGCTTTATTATATTAGATTTAACTAGTATTAACTAATACTATCCCTATAACTCAGAGACTACTACTAGGATTTTTCTTTGAGATAAGACTCCTTAAACACCCTCTAGGTCTTTGTAGGATTCACCTAGTAACTACCCCTACCATATTTATATGACCGCGGCAGGTCTGTGCGGTTCGGCTTGTTATATTTTGAAATGCTACAATCTCATATTACCCTCTTTTTGAATCGCGATCAATTATAGCTTTGATCTCTAAGTAATCAGAAATAGCATCTTCATACTTATTATATTTAAATATCTCAGTAGGGAAAAACTTCTTATAACTAATATAGAACGTATAAGATAAATTATCACTATCTGGTTTACAACAAGGACAGTTCTTCTTAATAACTGAAATATCCTTTACATATTTAGTATATATTTTTCTGTCATGAAAATCAACTATAAATGCTTTGTCATTAATAGCATCTTTAAACTCTTGACTAGTATATATTTTAATTTCATTTACCTTATCACCATCAAGAATAACCTTATTAGATGGATAAACTACCTCAGTAATATACCTGCGTTCTGTTGTATAATAGCCTTCTCTATCGTCTAAGTCATCATCAGAATCATCGTGTTCATAAGAGTGATATATTTCTTTTTCCGAAGCTACTCTACAAGTAATACCTAGAATATTTTCACTTTCAATATAGTTATTATCTATTTTTATTAACATAAACCTCCATTTTTAACAACCAAGACTAAGAGCTGTCATATTAAAAGCACACCAATATGCCACCCAATATTTAAATGTTGATCTCTTTTTCTTTGTGAACATAAATTTGTATTTTATCCTCTTCTGTTAATTTTTGCATATTACCAACTGCTATAGGTAATAATCCACAATATACACACCATACAACACCAAGTTCATTTTCACGCAGTTTATGTTTTCCACTACTACAGCGTTTTAAAATTGCAATATGTACAATATTACTAATGTTTTTCATAAAAATATAAGATTGTTACACCAAAAACTCAAAGGGCCTTTATTAGCATTGAGACAGGAGTTGTATACCTTGCGACCTCCTTGCTTTTGTTCATTCTCTTACTTATTAGCAGTATCATCACGTAATACCGAACTCTTAATTGCAGGTTCCTCTCGTACTATTGCAACTTACTAATAAATGTACTACATCCCTGCCATATAGATTAAGCCTTATGGAACCCTCGATATTTCAATCTATGGTAAGACTTTTTTCAAATTTTCAGTTTCGTACTCCCTGTAGTATAACCTATGACCCCAGTATCGTTGGTTACATAGTTTCTTGTCCACGCTACAATCGCGTATTGTAGTTTAACTTCTACTCGTTACTCTTTAAAGGATTGCTACTTCCAAGCCAACCTCCAACCTTATAAAATTAGAGCCTATACCTCCAATCAAAGAGATATAGGCAATGTTTATCGTCTTTTGAGAGCTTCATAATTTTTATATGGGCTCCTCTTCTTAATAAAGGTTTTTCCCTTACTGTATTAGAAGAAACCATAGTGTTCTACTATAGAGACTACACCTTTGGTCTAGCAGGTAGGTTTTTCTGCTCTGTAATTAGGTAGGTAAAGTGCATTATGCCTTACCCTACGATAAACAATCCTATACTGAAGTTCTCCCGTTTTCTTATCCAGGATAGGATTATTTTCTTCGTCTAACTTAACTTCTTTAAAAGGCATTGTAATAGCCTTCATTTTAGGATGTGCCATTTGTGTTATTTATTTAATTATAATATTTAATAATTTTAGAAGTATCTTTATTTATCAAGTAATGATTGTTATAAAATTTATAATCATCAGATAAATATGCAACAATTCTAAAACCATAAGGGTTCAAAGCAATTATATCGTCTTTTGTAAACCACTTATAAAGATCTTCTAAGTTGTCTGTTACAGAAAGATACCCTACAATGTTTTCATCATAAGGCATAGGCAGTCTAGAGTTAGTACAGAAATTATATTTTGTATGAATATCACCTGTAAAATTACCATCTATACTGTACCATAATCCTTGTCCACTGTTTATATTAGCAACTCTATAAAATATTTTTGTTTCCATATTCATAAAATTTGTGCCGCCTGAGGGATTCGAACTCCCTTACTGCTAGTCCAATACACCTATTTGTTAAAGCAGGTCTGATCTACAGTCAGATGATGTTAAGTCGGCTAGTAGAGGAATTTTCAAGGCATCCTCCAAGCCTAGTAATTTTATTTGCTCTGTTTCTTAGCAATATCAAGAAGCATGTTAAGACCAACAGCGTCTAGAGGATTTGCTGATGCTCCTTCCTTACCTCCAACGATCATTACTTCAGGAACCCATCGAACTTCAGAATTAGCAAGAGCCTGAGCTACACCAATTGCAGTTTCCTTATCAATTGTTGCACGCTCTAACGGAGATAAACCTGCTTGTACTTTAGCACGGGCAGCAGCTGCTTCCGCTAAACCCTGAGCTTCAATACGCTTAGCATCTTCTTTTGCTTTCAAAGCAGAAAGACGAGCCACTTCATATTCCTGTTCAGCTTTAGTAACTTCTACAGCCTTAATCTTCTCCTGCTCCCACTTTGCCTTCATAGCTATTGCTTTTCCTTCTTCCTCAGCACGAATACTCTCCTGTTGTGCAGCAGCAGCCTGTGCCTTAGATGTAGCAATTAACATATTAGCTTCCTGTTGGCGAGCTATCTGACTGTTTACCTTGTCAGAATAAGCAATTTTTGAAACAGCTACCTGACCAATCTCTAAGCCATAATAGGCAAATGGCGAAGATTCACTACGTTTATACCCACCAGCAGACAATGAGTCTGGAATGAGAGTAGCAATTTTCACTGTTTTCTCCTCTCCTGTAATTGCATCGGTAACCTTTGCTTGCTTAACAGCTGTTTTGTATACACCATTATTTAGCTGGTCAGTAATATACTCAATTAGGTCATTCTTTTTTTCAGCATAAGATTCAAATGCAGACATAAGAGGTCCAGACGCATAGATTACTTTTGTAACCGTAGGTCGTACAAGATCATTCATTAAGCGATCCATACCATTATAGTCAGTCTGTATACGAGCAAGAAATTTAGGATCAGTAGGAAGCTTTACACGAAGCGATCCATAAATCATACCATCAGACGCATCATTAAAAATTACAGGAATAGGGTTGCCTTGCTGCTCACCTGACTCAGAATCAGATCCGAACCACAACTGTTGAGTTTTATAGTAAGTAGTAGTTTTACCCCACCATTGCCAATGAAAACCAGGTGTAGTCCAGTATTCCATATTACCAGTAAACGGATACTGATTAACAACAATAGTTTCATTTTTTACATCTTCTCCAATTTTACCTAGAGAAACAACACAAAAAATAGCAAATACCGCTATAAGAGCAGCAACAATTTTTTTGAAACTCATCTTTAGATTTTTAAATTATACAATTAACTTTTAAAAAAATAATAAAATGGAATTATTACTTTCCATGTAATTTTACAGCGAGTAATTTTACACATATCTAATAACTGTAGAGTCATTAGAGTATAGTAAAGAATAAAGGAAATACTAACTAATAGTATAACAAAACGATAAAACCACATTACTTTAAATTACTTTTAATGTTATCTCTTGTATCACAGTAGATTTTAATTTCTTGGGGGAAAACATGAATGATAGTAGTATCTTTCATTTCTTTAAATGTAGAATTAATAATTCTCTCTAGGGAGTCTATCTGTAAAACTAGAGATTTTATATTCTCTTGGTTCTGTCTAAAAAAGGTTTCGCTACGTGTATTATCTATACAAAAAAATGCAAAACTTATTAGGAAAGAAGTTCCAAGAAGAAGTAAGACAACTCCAATTTTTATAGATTTATCTGTCATAACTAAGAATTAGTATATCAACTATTTAAGTTAAGATAAGGATTAGATTTTTATTACAAAAATATATACCAGCTGTAGAAAACAATTTTTGCCTGATTGGTACTAGCATTTGCCATATACTTCCTTAACCAATATCAGAAACTATATGTACAGGTATATAAATAATAAATAGCTTCTGTAAGTGTACAACCTATTGCACAGATACTTTCACTATCTTATTATCGTGGTTGTAGTAGGATTCGCACCTACTATTTCTCTATCGTACTACATGATAGAACGAGTTTCAGCTTATTCTCCTCTCAACCAACCCCTAGTCTCGTAAAAAGACATCATTTGGGGTATTAAAAATAAAAAGAGGTAATCTCACAAGTATTCTTCTACCTCCGTCTAATCTAACCATAGATCATTGACAGCCTCTGCCAAGGCATCCCTGTTTTTCTATGAATTGGCAGATTCATAAATTATCAGGATAAACAGCTTATTAAATTTCTTTAATATTTCTGTTTTTATATTTCTTCTGAGTAGCAATCTTTATTATTCCATCCTCGTTTACTAGTTTCTCTTTTCACTTTTTCTTGAATTTCTTCAAGAGTATCTCCTGAAACAATGATATAATCCTCTCAGTATAATTGTTTGGTGTTATTACTATTATATATAAAAAGTAGTGCAATTATTTTACTAACCCAAATTCATTAATAAAATCAATGTTTCTCAAGCATAAACCTTTTATAGTAGCAATTTTGTGAGCTAAGTTTCCAGCCGTTACTCTGGAAGCTAATTCTATAATACGTATAAGGTTATCATATATCATAATTTCACCATATTGTGTCTTTATTTTATCAGCATAATTAAATGCTAATGATCTAATTAAGGCAATATCGTGAGAGTAATTTGCAGTGGTTATTCTATTACATTTGTTATGTATACGAGTAAACCATAGTATAACTTCCTCTTTTGTTACCATAGTGCTATATATTTATTGTCAAGTTTCTAGGGACAGACCTGTATTCCTTTATATATAGACCAACCTTTATCTTCTGCTATTCTAACACAGCGGGACTCCATTTGGCTGTGGATTGTTTGAATATTTTGATCTAAGGAGTATGTTATGGTGTCTTCTTTGCCGTTAATAAAAATTTTACCATTTTCATAGTCAAGAAGAATCTTATCTTTAAAGATTTCTATAACTAACAAATAAAGAGTCTCTGCGCAGCAAGTTGCGTAAATAGGGTGAGTAGCAAAATACATATTGGGTTTGAATTTAATTATAAAAAAAATACTCCTCTGTAACGCATGCCCTTGCAGGAGTATCAATTCACTATAATAATACTGGCTCCCTATAATAGTTTCTGAACTCAAAACTACAGAATTTCGAAAGTAAAGTTATTCAATCAGAAACTTCTTGTTGTACCTATTGTATTTAACACATTTACAAATCTGGGGATATTGTTTATGCTAACTAAATACTCCTGGCCTTAACTCAAGTTTTTCTACTTCTTCCCTCTAAACTTGTAACGAGCGGACTCCCTTAGTAGACAAAGGACTCATTGATAGTTTAACTACTCCTATCAACCTGCAGTTTAACTCCCCGAATTTACGGAGTAATCCATGTAACTGTACATAGAACTTGCTCTTTTATTACACAACACAAGTTATTATGAAAGATTTACGACTTCTTTAAACGATTTACCTTAGAACATTGTAGAACTTATTCCTTTAACGTATGATTATTTTTACTAATGTTAAAGTTAAGATACACTAGGTTAATATTATCCTCTAATCCCCACCACTAGAGTATTCTTTTTTTAGTTTAACTCCCCTTCTCTCCAATATTAGGGTTTATCTACAATGCTTAGGTTTATATTAGAATTCTTTTTGCCTGCGTTCGAATTCTGTAATATCCTCTTCATCATAGCCAATTAAGGCTTCAAGAGGAACATCATCAACCATCTCGTCAATAATAGATGCATCTTCAATTTCCATACCCCCCCTCTTTAAGTTTATAGGTTGCTATAAATAATATAGTTGAAACTAAGATAATTAGTGTAAAAAATGATACTTTTTTAGTTTTTGCTTGGGGTAAGTATCTAGATGGAACGTTGCAGTCTGCCCAGTCATTTCCTACTGTAGTATTTGTCACCATCACCTGCCTGTCGTCATGTCGCATTCATGCACAAGCTCTCATTGTCCTAGTTGCGTAATTCAAATGAGCGCTGTTGCGGGTACTAGATTCGAACTAGTGTCTTTAGCTTATGAGACTAATGAGGTATCATCTTCTCCAACCCGCATGTCATAATAAACGTAGTGCTATTCTTAGTCCCTCCTCTAAACAAGCTTCATAGTGTTTACACTGTACTTTCTCTGGTCCGTGATACCCTTCAATCGAAACTTTTGTATCTAGATTTGTAACTACCCAGAAATATGAAAGTGTTTCATCTAAGTAAACTAGTACGCTTACTCCATGCTCATTTCTAAGCCACTCTTGTAATTCCGCCTGATATGGAGCTGAACAACAATATTCAGGAATAATACCTAAACCATAGTTGTCTATATCTATAATATTTCCATGAATATCATAAGCAGAATCACAGTCTTCACCGTATCCTTTCTCAGCAGCTAATTTAGCAGTTTCAAAACTAATTCTTTTCATAAAAATAATTTAATGAGCAGAAAGATAAATTGTAGAGCCATCAGATAGAATTACTTTAGCTTTCGTATTCCTAGGTACATCCCACTTTAGAAGTTTTCTAACTAACGCTTTTAGAGATCCACATTTTACTCTATAACAAGAGGAATATTCTGGATAATTAGAACATTCCTTAAATGGCTTCCATTGGTTAATACTACTAACATACCAAAGGGACTTGCCAGAATAACTTAGATGAATTGAAATATTATGAGGCTTAGGAAAATACATACATTTTATATGTTGTATCTTGCTCTACAATTGTATACTCTTTTTTTATTTTTCCTTGTTCATACTTATTCATTATATAATCAACAGTAAAGTTCCCAACTAGACAATTAATAGATAAAAGAGATATTATTATAGAGAGTAAAACTCTTGATCCTAAGAGTATAAGATCGTCATCATCATAACTTATTACATTGATTAAAAATAATGATGTAACAATGAGTATAACAGATAACATAGTTTATCGATTAGTTGCTGATAGTGTTTAAATACTTAATAAAAGTCTTATTCTTGATATTGTTTAAAACCCCACTGAAGTTTTTATTAAAAGATATACCATCATAAGTAAACTCAGATTCCCATACATCTGGATAACTAAGTTTAGTAATATACTTACGTTTTATCTCGTCTGAGAACCATGATTTATATTCTTTTCGAAAGATGTATACAAATATACTAATATCTTTACCAAAAATAGGATCATGATAAGTATACCCTTTAGAGTACACTATCTTGTCGCTGATAGTTTTAGGGAATATATTCATAACAGATAAATTAAAAATCCTAGGATTTAAGCGTCAAGCAGTCAGTTTGCTTAGTTACGTGGCCACGCTTTCAACTTCCGTATGTTTCAGCTATTAAATTAGCTTCCCTCATTTAAAGATATACGTACCTGATCGAATATCTTCCTAGAATAAATAGAAACTTTATTGTAAATGATGATTAAAATGGGCTGAGATAGTGACCCTTACTCAATCTGCGTTCATAATAGATTCTGAGATCATGGCAATACATTAAGTGCTCGCTCCCTGCAAATTCTATTTAATCACACGAATACAAATTCGTAGCAGACATAGAATAATTATATTCTATTGACTTTTGAAACTTTAAATTAAAATGAAGGTTACTTCATTCTCTTAAGGTTTCGGGTAAATAATACTAAGCTGTAGCTGTGCTGCTTGTTAACAGTATCCTTCCTCTACTATTAGTTTAACAGAATTAACAATCCTATATCACTAAGCTCAGTATTCAGTGAAATTATTATAACAGAGTCTATAGGCTTTTAACCATTCTGTTTTTGTATGTTTGTGAGGCATTTGAAAATTATGAAGAGACTTATAAAAACGAGGTGCATTATTAACCTCATCACATATTACATAGAAAGCTTGTATAATATCTCTCTTAAATACCTCTGATGTTTTTAGAATTTTACTAACTCTACGAAGAGCTTTGAGTCTCTCAAGAGCATACGCTATTAGTATACCATCAATATGAAGCTTACCACTCTGAAAATCCTCAGTATTATACCTACCCAAAATTAACTGTATCGCAGATCTAATTTCAAGTTCTGGATTGTCTTTTAAAAAGTCCCTTAAAAGACAGTAGGAATTTTTACCTGTTTCACAGTAAGCATAAAGGTAATCCTTAGTTAACCATCTTTTATGTCCTGAATTAAACCTAATAGCCAAGCTAATTAGGTCTTCTTTTGAGTTTATTTTTAACATTCCTAACTCATAATGACGACTAGTATCAATGGAACATAATGTACAGAACGCTTTATAACGATGCTGTCCGTCTACTATATAATTATCCTTTACAAAGATTGGTGGAATCCAATCTCCCCTTTTCATAGACTGCATAATCTCCCTCACATGAACGGGATTAGTTAGTCTGTTTGCAGATAAAAATTCGAGTGTGGGATTAGGTTTGTCCAAAACAATAATTTCTTCGGTTTTCATATCAATTCCATATTATAAGACCTGAAAGCATTTGAGAACTGTCTTTATAACAATAAAGCTTAGATACTGTATATAAAGACTGAGTATGTTGTATAAATTGAATATATCTAGACCCTATTCCAATTTCTTCAGTAGATAACTTCTCAGCTTTTAAAGTATTTTTATAAAGAGTCTTGTTAAGAGTATCAATTGTTTTCTCCCTACCTCTAGAACCCCGAGTAGATACAGTAAAAAGTAAAGCCTTAGTACCTGACAGCATAGTATTCATTCTGTAGAATACATTCATTATAGAATACTGACCATATAAAATAGTCTCTTCAAGATCAACATCCATAACATGAGTAGGGAAAACATCATCAATGTAAGCTCTAACAATCCAGTTTTCAACTGGATGAATATCAACTAAAGTAATATTGTCTGGTAAAAAATACTTCTGATATTGCTGTAAAGCTACTTTAGGACTATTTCCAGCTAAAGCTGTTAACTTTTTATTTTCAAATTTCTTAAGACAACCAAATAATTTGTTTTGGACATATCTCTTTGCTTGAGTAGAATCCAAATTATAATTTTTCATTTATGTCAGTACTTTAAAAATCATGTGGGCCTACCTGGACTCGAACCAGGAATACAGGATTATGAGTCGTGCGTTATAGACCTTTTAACTATAGGCCCTAAAATGAAAATTACATTAAAATTAGAATTATTCCTGCAATAATAGCTATTACCAATAATCAAATTCCTAATGCTTGGTAATCTTTGATTTCTTTCATATATAATCAGTGTTTTACCTCTAAACTATATACCCAAAACAAGTTGCAAACATAGCACTTAATTATCGAATATGCAAATTATTTACAACTATGATAAATATGAAAATGTCCATAATGAATTTTACCATTTACAGAAAATTCTCTTCTGTAAATAATTTGAAAGACATTTGGATGATCCTTTATATAGTCTTCGACTTGCTTAACTGAAGAGAATGTCGCCAATATTTCCTGTTTGTTGGAAATCACATAATATTTACAATCTTTAGCGAATTTCAACAGACTTTTAGTCATTTCTTTATCAAGAAATGTTTTGCACTCTTCAACACTTTTACTTGATCTACATTGATCAAAATGAGGACAGTAATGACAATTATCTCGCCAGTTTTCTTTATTAGAATTCATAATCAGGGATTTTTAACTCCATAGAAATCATTTATTTCATTTGATAATTGAAATAAATGTAAATATCTTAATAACTATTTTTATAGAATTTTTCTGTAATACGACTTGCTCTATAAATCCATACATCTTTATTTTCATCATAGAGTAATTCATAAAAAGATGTAATAATTATCTGTGGGTGATAATGAATATCTTTGACTCGCTCTGCAAAATATTCTAATCCTTCTATAAATTGTTTCTTTGTAAATTTCTGTTCAGATAAATATTTTTTGCAAAAGTCTAATATAAATCCATAAGCAGCACCACTTTCTATTTGTATTTCCCACTCTGAAAAGTATCCTTTATATCCTTCAATAATACAACTTTTTATGTAATTTATCCTTTTAATACTCTTTATCCTCATAATACGACAGGTGTCTTTATTGTGTTTTACACCTAAAACTTGTTACCTATTCTAATGAACTTTCAGAGGTCACCTAAATTATAGGCTTTAGAGCTTACTTTGTCTACAAGAAAAATTGATAACTCAAACAACTTGAAAAATTATTAAGTCTTTTAATTTTTTCTCAGACGAATGTATATTAGTGACTATAAGAGTGGCCAAACTCTTATAGTCTAAATGCAATCATATCAGAGAACAGGTAAGCATCCGTACTCTTATCATTTAGCGAGATATAATTGCATAAAAACCTCCTCTCTTACCAAGTCATTGAGGAAATGAAAACATGACTCTCGATTTTTCTAATGAACATAGAGAAGTTATCAGGTTAGTAAAGATTTGTAGATAATCTCTATCTACCGAGGCAACCTTTATTTATACTCCCTGTTTACTCTGGAGTTTAATATTTGGTATAATATCACTTAAATAAAGCCAACTATATTTCCACAAATACCACTGTATGGTTACAACCCTAGCTAGCTCCAAAAATATGCATCTTTGTTGAAGTTATTACTACTGTTATGATACTAAATAAGCAAAATCTAAGTATATCATATAACTTCTATAACAGTCAATTAAAAATTACTGAATAGATATACTTAGTCCTCTAGATATAAGTAGAGGCAACTTACTCCTAGTTATTATTAAGTTTGAACTTAATTAATGTGTCAACCACAATACGCACTGCTACTACAGTATTGATAACAGGAATCATTATTAATACAAAGGATGCTGCCGCATCTACATCTTCTCGCTCTACCAAATATACGCCTGTTATGAGAGCACTAAACCCATAAATAATGGTGAAAAATATCAAAAAAATCATTGGTTTAATATATTAGTTGAATGTGCAGGTAGAGGGACTCGAACCCCCACGCCGTGAAGCATCAGATCCTAAGTCTGACGTGTCTACCAATTCCACCATACCTGCAAAATATAATAACTAAAATACCGTATCTTTTGTATAGAACATATTAGTTATTATATTAAAAGTATATTACTCTAGCATTTTCCAACTAGTAATATAAGACAGCCTGTATGCCGACAGGAAGAGTACCTAACTAGTAGTCTTTTCTAGGTTCACAGTTTTCTGTTCTATCTGGCCTATATTAATCTACAATACTTTAATGTGTGTGGAATCACACTCTTGCTCCTGTTCCAGTACTAAGTGAGTAGTAAGTATCTTCGAAAGTAATATTATTTGTTTGATTAATTGTAGCGACAGTGAGACTCGAACTCACACGGCCCCTTCGGGCCATTGGATTTTAAGTCCAACGGGTCTACCAATTCCCCCATGTCGCCATTTAGTAGCTAGATGTTAATCTAGCTACTACTGTTACTATTTTTATCTCCGTCGAGATTGGTATAGTTACCTCCACTATTACGTGTAAGATCAACCACGACCTAATATCGTCATATTAGGATTTTTACTATATGCACCTCCTTCTCGCCCATATGCCTAAGTCCTATTAGACAAACTGATTGTTAGCTATGGGTAAATTTCGTTCCTATTGAAGAAGGTTTGGATAATTAGCCGACGCTCCATACTTCGTGTATGAATTCACGCTATCCTGCAAAATCCTTGTATTACTACAAAGCTTTATCCTTAAAAAGCCGCTAGGTAGATCGACGCCTAATAAGTATTCACCTTCCTTTGCCCACTTTCTTAAGGACGTTAGGTTCCTAATTATACTCTTGAAAGTGGAAGAGTTTATTTAAAAAAGATAAACGAGCTCATTTAGTTCATAATGCAGTGTATTTCATAATGGTACCATCCTTACTATCATTATTTATCAGAATCTAGTATAAAGGGTCTACTGATT
>CAJMOW010000012.1 GCA_905215145.1 uncultured bacterium
TGGTATTCTTCCAAAAAAATTTCCGATTCCACAAGATGGTTCTAAAATATTACCTTTCTCAAATCCAAATCTTTTTAAAGTTTTATATATCCCATCTATAGCAACATTTGGTGTATAAAACGAAGACAAAGTTGAATGTGCAGCTGCTTTATATTCCTCATCATTTAAAAGCAGTTTTAACTTTTCTCTTTCTTCTTTCCAATTATCCTTTCTTTCATCAAAAGCATCAGCAATTCCACCCCAACCTACATAATGAGATAATATTTCTTGTTCATCAACTGTCGCATTTCTGTCCTCATTTTCTATCTTCTTTAACAATTCTATTGCTTTAATATTATCTTCAAATCTAGATTTAGCACCAAATGTGTTGTCAATCTTATCATCACTAATATGATAATTAATTGGTGAATATATCTCCTTACCATCTATATCATAATTATGTTCTTCTATTATATTAGTTTTTATTTCTTCATAAGTTGGAATTATTTCTGCAGTAGTAACCATATATTCAATTTTTGTATTATTAATGTTTGATATTTCATCATCAATCTTTTCTAATTCTTCTTGTTCAATCTCATCTTGATTAATCATTTTGGTACTTGATATATTCATATCAAATTGTTTATCATCAAAATTATGCCAAAATATATGAATTATACTCGGTGTAAAACTAATAGAAAAATCTTTGTCTTTGTATAATTGCTGTAAAAAATAATTATTTACTATACCATCATTTAATTTTTTTTCATCAGTTTTATCTTCATTAAAGTATGTAAAACTGTCTTCTCCAAAGTTTTCTGCTAAAGGACTTGTAATACAGATTGATAAATTTCGTTTTTTGGATTTTATTTGTTCCCATCTTTGTAATTCTACATTATGAACTTCAAAAGTATTCTTATATTTAGTATCAAAAGAATTAAATATATCACATATCTTATTTGCAAGTTCTTCTTCTCTTGGAGTAAATAATGATAATTGTTCCTTAACATTATCAGAACTATGTTCTTCAATTAAATTATCTTCTATAACTTTCTCTTTTTCATTTTTTGGCTTAAAAGGTTCGTTTTTTCTGTTAAATGACTTTTCATACTTATTGTAATAGTTGTCATAAATATTTTCTAATATATCATAATTAAATACACTATTGTTATCTATGCCAGAAATAATATCTTGCTTTTCACTTTCACTAATCACACCATTTTCCTTAAGCAAAAAAAGTATTCTTGTTTGAATATAATTTTGAATATTTTCAAGATTATTAACATCGTTTATAAAATCATTATACAAGATTGTTGTTTCCCTATTTGATATTTGCATACATTTTAATATATCTTCATTTTCCATTAGATTCAGTTCTTCATAAACATTTGGCAAAGTATATATATTAAAATTTGATTTTGACAAAAAAAGCGAAGCCATTGTTTTAGCAATAAACTTCACTTCTTCAGCAGTTGTTTCCTTGTAATCATCTACTATTTTTAAAAGAGATGTTTTATAGATAATATCATAAAAATTCTCATTAAAACTTTTAGAATTGTCATTTTTAACATTCAATTCTGTTTGATAGTATTTAAGAATTGCATTATCAACATAATGACTATAATTCCACTTATTATAATCTCTACCATAAGTTTGCTTTATATCAAACACATATATTTTTTTATTATCTACAAGTATTGGTATCCCTTTACTTTTAGGTTTTATCCTTCTAGCAATTTGCTCACTATTCCACTCATCAAAAGTCATAAAAGTTTTGCCATTAGAATTATAAGAATATAAGTTAAGTACATTATCAATACTATACTTATCTAATATATTAGCCCAATATGTGATAAACTTATTCCAATTGTATAAACTTGTTTTTATTTCATTTAAAGTATCATCTCTCGTTGATATAAACTCATCTAAAAAATCTTTATTCAATTTCTACACCTTCTTTCTTATATCATCTTTATCAACTAAAAAAATCTCTATTAAAGAGTTTCTGTTTTTTCTATTAACTTTTTCTTTATCAGAAATAGCATTATATCCAAATTTTAATTTAGCACTTAATTCCTCTAATGCTTTAATATCATTTGTAGATAGTGGTGGTGCTAAATATAACTGTGCAACCATACCATTATCATTTTTAAAATACTCAACATTAAAATCTATCTTTCCAAAAATTCTTATTACTTCATTTATTATTATAATTAATTTATTTCTTTCCTGTGCTTCAGCAGTATTAACTTTAGGTTCTTCAGTTTTAGACTCTAATTTAATCTGATCAACTGTATAATACCTATCAGTAAATCTTTGCAATACTCTTTTCTTTCTATTTATACAACCAGATTTATAACAACTAAATTTATTGTATAAAATTGTATCTCTGATTATAGGATGACCTACAGAAGAAAAAATTATTGTCTTGTAAACTAATTGTTTTATTTCATCAGCAGTCATAAGTTTTCTAGAAATTAAACTTGTACCTTTACTTCCATTATTATTTGTAAAACTCATTGAATAATTTAATGATGTTGTTTCAACACCATGTGTTCCCAATCTATTGCTTATTTGTTCGGCAGTGTCTTGAGAATTAGTTTTTAAAAATTGTAAACCACAGTTATCTTGTACTATTTGACTTGTTTCTTTACCATACAAATCATCTAATTGCTGAATACTCTGCAAATAATAGACAAAATACATTCCCCTACTTCTACCTACGGACACCATTGATTTTAGATCTTTTAAAGGAGCAGTATTACCAAATTCATCAAGTAAAAAAACTATTTCACAAGGTAATTTTTTATCTTCTTGTTCATTACATAAAATAACTAAT
This sequence comes from uncultured bacterium, assembly GCA_905215145.1. The sequence continues at coordinate 2,819 of CAJMOW010000012.1, forward strand.
GTCTTATATATTAATGACACAATTATAGATACCAAAGTATAATATATTTGTGATTCATCTGGGATACAACAATATAATACTGTTGGCTTTTTACCTAAACTATCAAAGTCAAAGTCTGATTCAGATGTAACATTTTCGACATTTATATCATCATATAATGACATTCTTTCACTAAATGTTGAGGTAATTGATCTATAGGTTGTTTCAGAAGTATTTAATAAACTAAACAACTTATCTTTACTTTTCATATCATAAGATTTTCGTTCCATATATTTTTTTAATTTCTTGTTATTGGTATCAGACATAGAACTACTTTGAAATTTCTTGACCGAAGTTAAAGTAATTTGATTTCTTTTAATTTTTCCCTCAACATAATCTTCGAGAAATAAAAATATAATTCCATATAATAAATCCGAAGATGAGTTATTCCAAAACTTTTCTTTGGCAGTTACATCATCCATAATCATACTAGAAATATCACTAACTAATTGATTACAACTAGCATAATGAACAATTGATTTATTTTTATATTCTACATATTTATCTTCGTCTTTCTCATTCTCACTTAACTTCAAATATTTATAATATAACTCATATTCTTTAATAACTGGTTCTAACAAGTTTAAATGACTTGAATATTCTGGATTTCTAAAATCAATACACAAAACATCATAACCATTATCTTTAAACATTTGACTAGTTGCATTTAATATTTCGCCTTTAGGATCTGTAATAAATACACTTTTCTTCTTTTTAGCAGTCGCTATGAAGCTACAATATGGAATTACGGAAGTTACAGATTTACCACTTCCTGTTGAACCAAGACATATCCAGTGAGGAGTTTTATTATCAAACCATACTTTTTTATTATCTTTACTAAAATAAATAGGAAAACCGCTTTCATTTATATTATCTATTTGTTCTTCCCTAAAATTCTTTTTTATTTCATTAATAGTTGACCATCTAGCACTACCATGTTCTTTATTATCTTTTATTTTTTGTCTAGTTATAATTGGTTCTATAAAATATAAAAAAGCAATTATTAATGATACAATAACTAAAACAACAATATATAATTCTGGCATGATTATCTTTCAACTTCGTTCTGCTCTAGCTTATTTTTTAAATCCTCTAACTTATCTTCATCAATAACTTTATATTCTTTTTCGTTTATTTCTCCCATCAACAAGCTATTAAGTCTATCAATTATATCTTTTCTAACGTCAGGATTACAGGTATTTAGATATGGTCCGAAAGTTGTAAGAATAGGTCCATCTTCTGGACTTTTAAAATCGTACATACTTATATCAGTAGAACCATATTTGTTATAATTTATATCAGTAATAATATCTGGAATATCTTCATATCTAGCAACAAATTCTTCAATACCAAGATCAACGTAAACTAACCTTGTTTCTTTTTTCAATAAATCCACTATTTCATCCGAAGAATAAAATATGTTGTCAGATTCTTCAGATTGTTTGATTGTTTTTTTCATTTGTTTTTTCCTCCTCAATTAACTTCTTTAAAAAGTCTGTTTCTTTTTTTAATACACTAATTATTAACTTACTACATTCATTTTCTACAATGTCTTTATTGTTTTTTATTTTCGTATTATATTTACTTATATCTTTTAAATTATTTTTAATTCTGTTTTTAATTTCATTTTGTATATTATTATATTTTGTAATTGTATTTTGCATATTAGCAAATTCGATATTTAATTTTGTAAAATCCATCATTGCACCCTACCTTTCTAAATCTTCTTCTTGTTCTTTAATCAATTCAATACAATCTTCATCAATTGCAGAATATAAATCAGCATAATCAGCATCTTGTAATTCTTCTAATGTAATATTGTTATCCAAATAGTTATTAATAATAAAGTCAGTAATAGAAGTAATGGATAATTTGCCACAACAATCATCAAGATAAAAATCATAAGCTAATTCTTTTATATCTAATATTTTTTCATCATCTAATTCTTTTTTATGTTCTCTACAATTATCTTCAATACTTCTATAAATTAAATATTCAGTTAACTCTCTTTTATTTTCTTTTGATAATTTTCTATAATTAATTAAACTATTCATCTATAAGTCCCTCCTTTTTTTCAATATAAATTGTTTTATGGTAGATAAGAAATTCACATATTTCTTTATCACCATCTTTCAATATATAAGTGCTACCCCAAAACTTAATCCACTTTTTTCTTAAACTTTTTAAAAATTTTTTCATAAAATATTCCTTTCATAAAATTTTTTATTTTATTAAATGTTGATTTTATTCGATCTATAAATAAATCTTTTTTATTAAGTGGTTGTTCAATAATATATTTATTTAAACTTGTTCTTACAATAGTTATAACTTGTTCTATTTCACCTTCAAAAAAATAATCTGATTTATTTAAATCACTTCTTATTTTCTTTATAATTTTTTCTTTCATTATTTTCCTCCATTCTTGAACATTTACTTGAAATTCTTAATCCACAATATAAAAAAAGAGATAGTCCCAAGACTATCACCATAAAAGTAATAAATATTAACCATTTCCACCACTGCATTTTTATCTCTCCTTTTCTTCATTTTTTTTTGCTTGTTTACCTAACTTAATTTGATTTTTTCTTTCTTCTTTTGCAAAATCATTAAATACTTTTTTTAGTGTATCAATCGTATTTCTTAATGATTCCTCTTCATAATCATATACAAAATCAATATGATTATCTACAAATATATTTAATACCTTTTTCAAATCTTCTTTTGTTCTACAAATATATGTTTCTTTTGAGCCTAAAATATTTTGAATGCAAATAGTATTTTCTTGACTATCATAATTTAAGTATATATTTAAATTATTTTTAATTCTTGGCGAAGGATATCTATTATATTCTACTTTTTTAAAATCTTCATAATCCAAAATGATTTCTTCATCATCATACCTTTTTTGCACCTTCATTTTTGCTTCTGTATAACTATTTGCATCTTGTTCTACAACTCTACTTAATTTTTCAACAACTTCTACATTATATATTGCCATTTTTCACTCCTTTCTTGCAATAAAAAAAGACTAGTCTTTTTCAAACTAATCTAATTAATAAATTATAATTTATCTTTCTTGTTTTTCAACAAAAATAGGTTTAGAGCCATCATCAATCTCAAATTTATTGCTATTCACTCTTATATAAGCACTTCCAATTTTAGATTTTAGATATGGAATAATATTCCTATCATAATTACAAATTGTATTGATAGCAAATATATGATGATTATTAGAATTATTCATATATTCATTATCTTCATTTCCTGCCATAAATCTCCAACCACTATCTGGTTTATCATCAGATGGTTGTTCTCTATACATATAACCAACTTTAAATCCTTCTTTAGTTATTTTATCAGATACAATGCAACCTTCTCCATTTGGTTCATTCCATTCAATTAACTTTTCTACTTTTATTTTTATAAATTCATCTTTTTTCTTGTTAAATGTTTCCATATTTATAACTCCAATCTTCTTAACAAATTACTATTTGTTATTTTATATTAATCATTCTATTATCATTATCTATCAATGTTTCATTATAAATCGTAAAGTTATTTAATAGTTCATCAATAGTATTATATCTTGAAGGTCTGCCACTATAAATATCTGCATAAATAATTACTACATTATCATTAACTTGTTTAATAGTATAATCTAAACTAAATAATTTAAAATGTACTTCTTTATTTGCAACAAATAATTCTCTAATTTTATTTACATTCATAATGCAAACCACCCTCTGTATTAATTATATCATTTTTTAGTTAGTTTTAAAATCTATTTGCCTTAATTTACCATTAAATTAATTATAATTAATGATTTTTAGAATCGTAATTAAATAATTTACTAAACTCTTGAGATGCTTTTTCCATTTCATAATTTATATTTTTAAGTGCTTTTTCAACTTTATATTTATTAGGAAAACTAGTAATACTATCTATTCCTTTAAAATAATTATCTAATACCTGTTTTCTCCTTTTTTTATCATCTAATAATTTTTTCTCTCTATTTTGATAAGCAAGTTCTTGAATTAAATCTTCAATAGAAATAATATCTTTTTTACTTTTATTTTTTACTATTAATGATATTTGATTATATTTATATAGTGAATGATTAACTATAGAATTAAAAATATAATTATCAATATACTCTTGTTTTTTATTTACTATACTATTATTTTGAATAAGTTCTTCAATGTTATTATTTTGATTTAACATATCAAAATAATCATTTAATTTTTGAAGATCATTATTAATATCTTTTTTGCCAGAATATAAAATTGAGGTAGAATCGTTAAATAAATATTTTTTAATTCTTTTAGTTAAGGTTTTAATTTCCTGCCCCAATCTATCATTTTTTATTGAATTATATTTAATTTTACCTGAAGATTGATTATACCTTTCTCTATATTTTTTTAATAGCTCTCCAAGTTTTAATATATCTTCTTCAACATATATTTCACTAATATTTTTCAAAATAAAATTCTTTTCTTTTGGATTAAAATATGATTTCAAATAATCTATATCTTCATTTGTTTTCTTCAAAAGAGGTGTATAATATTTTTCTCTTTCAATAACTAATTCAACTAATCTTTTTAAATATCTTTGTTCATCTAAAGTTATCTTACCTTTTCTTCTATAATTAATTTTATTATTACAATATAAATAATTAGGCTTTTTTTCAATAAAAGCAAAATGAATATGTGGTTGATGTTTTCTATTGGTATGAATTGAAAATACATAACTCATATTTTTAATATCTTTAAATCCACAGTATTTTAAAAATTGAGGCATCACCTCTTTTGCAATTTTTTGCTCTAGAGTTTTAATATCTATATTTTCATCAAGATATTCTTTCTTAAAACTTAAAATACCTTTCCATAGATTAGAATTCTCTATATATTTTTTATAATTTTCTTTTATTTTTTTAACATCATTTTTTGTTGCATAATTTCCATTTTCCAATATAAGATTGTATTTTTCTCCCCTAGTATGTCCCATATAATATTCAAACATTCCAACTGTTTTTTTCTTTTCATTAGAAAAATAATCAATCATATCATCAACATCTTTTAATCTATCTTCTTTATAATTAAAATAAGTATTTTTATTATCTCTTGAATTAAGTGCTAAACAATACTTACTTTTGAAAATTACATTAGGACTTTTCTTACTCATTAAAATTATCCTTATTATTTAGTATATCATTCAAACATTTATCTTCTTTAATATCAGCATTTGATAAATAACCAAAATTAGCAAAGTGTTGTTGAGATAATTTAAAATGTTTATATTGTCTTTTAGAAATTCTATCAAGTTGATTATATATCATCTGCAATTTATTATCTATTTCAGATAAATGATTTATTTCTTTTGGCTCGTTGATATATTTTTCAAGTATTGCATTTATAACTTTATTTGTGGATGTAGAATTATCTTTTGCTACGAGAAATAATCTATCATAAATATAATCATCAACTCTAACTGTTATTTTTTTCATTTTGTTCCTTCCTTATAATTCTATAATCAAAAGTTCCATCATCCTTTTTTTGAATTACAAAAGCAATAAAATTTGGATCATTGAAAGTTTTACTTAAAAAAGGATATTCTTTTTTAGTCATAGCTTTATAAGAATATTTATTTTTATCAGTAAAATAATCTTCACCAAACATTCTGTATTTTTTCATCCAAGAACATAATCTTCTTTGTGGAGTTCTATCATCTAATATATTCATATCAAAACCACCATTTACAAAAATTTCTCTTGCAGTTTTTTCTGGATACAATGTTTTTTCTTTTACAGCCCAAAGTTTAAAACTATTTTTATAAACAATATGACTTTTGTTTCTGACAGATTCAACATTAGAGTTAAGTGATATTTTTTTCAATTCTTCATCATTATAAATTCTAATTTTATTCATTCATATCACGATCCTTTTTTATTTTTTTATTTTGTTCTTCATAATATTTATCAAACTTTTCAATATAAGAATTATATCCAAGTTCAATCAGATAAGTTATCATTTTATTAAAACTAAAATTATTTTTTATTGCCAATAATTCTATTCTAGTTTTTAAATTATTATCAATCCTTAATGTAGTTCTTACTAAACCTTTTATCAACTTTTGTTCTCCTTTCTCATTTTATCAGTAGCCACTTTCACTAGTTTCAAGGTGTTTTTTTAATAAAAATATTGCATATTTTTAATGGGCATAAGAAGAACGACACCATAAAACTAACTTTTCCTTATAAAACAAGGATAATTTAGTGGTGTCTTACTATTTTTGCACTTGCAAAAAAGACCACTTCTCATAGTGAAAGTGGCTACTTCATATTAAAAGCACCTTAATTTACAAGAATTTTTTTGACTACTATTTTATTTTAAAGTGGCTACCTCACAAAATTAATATCATAAAGAGTGCTTCCTTATGATTTTAAAAATAAGTTTATTGAATTATATATTCTTCATTAGAAAAATTATTTGCTGGTAATGTTGGTTCAAAACGAACATTAGGATTCTGCATAGTAAAATCTATAAACTTCATACCATCTATTTTTTCTCTGTTAAAATTTTCTACTTGATAATGAAGATGATTTCCTGTTGAATGTCCAGTTGTTCCTACACTAGCAACTTCAGTCCAATGAGTAACTTTATCTCCAACTTTTACCTTTGCACTATTTGGATAAAGATGAGCAAATACTACATAATATGTATCTTCATAATCTTCATCACATTTTATTGTTATAAGATTTCCAATCTTATTTCCACTTTGATCGTACGGTATATTTTCATTTTGAGTGAATGTAACTTTTTCAACTGTACCATTACAAACTGAATAAACTGGAGTCTGGGCTGGTACTGCCAAATCCCATCCACTATGAACATTACTTTCACCATAAATTATTCTTTGTTCATTAAAAAAACTTGTTACAGTAAAATCTTTATCTAGTGGAAGATTAAAATGTCCTGTGCTTACTATTAAATAATCTGAATTTTCTTCTATGTTATTTTCGGAGCAAGCAGTCATATTTTTTACTCTTTGATCTTCACATACTTCATTAATTTCTTTAGCAGTTTTTTGTTCTTCATTCTGATTCATTTTATATAAAGCATCTAATGTTAAACTTGTATCTTCAAGATGAAAATATAAAAGTCTTTGTAATGGAACATAACCATCTTTTAAATATTTATTTACTGCATTTGTATAAGCATCAGCATATTCAGCATTATCTTGTATTTTTTCTTTTGTGAGTTTTGCTCCAAAAAAATCAAACAACATTAATACACATATTAAAATTACCATAACAAATGCAATGGTTAAGATAGAACTACCACCAATAACTTTTAGTATTATATTTTTCTTTTTCTTTTCCATCTTTATTTATATTTATAGAAAAGAGAATAATAATATTTATTCCCTTTATCTATAATCTCCTTCAATACTTCACTTGGAATTAAATCTAATAAAAAATCCATAAATGATTCATTTGGATCTTCAAATTCATCAAGATACATTTTTTTAAACTTTTTTCTTAACTGCTTTAATGTTAATGTTTTCATTATTTAACTTTCTCCCATCAATTCTAACTCTAAAGGCGTTGCTAAAATTTTTACTCTAATTCTATTTTTAGAATTAATAGTAAGCAAAAATTCTCCCATTTCTGCTTGCATTAAAAATTCTTTTTGAGTATCTGTTAGTGGGTTTTGATAAAACAATTTCAAGTATGTTGTTAAGTCATCTTCTTTAAGCATTCCTACCAATTGATACTGACAATTGTTAAATATAGCTGTAGCACTTCTAACACTATCATCATCACCTAAAAAGTCGTGGATGCTCTGTGTTGCTGGAATAAATGCTCCATGATACTTTCTAATTCTACGAGCGATTTGTTCAAATGTTAAAAGAACTTCACTGTCAGTATTTTTTAAATACAAATGGAATTCATCAACTATTACTGCTATATTTTTAATTCTTTTTTTATCATTTTCTTTATCATTTATAATTTTATTTCTAACAATAATATTATTCAAATAAGTTAATAGATTTACTAACTGTGTTGTTATAATTCTTTTGTTTTTACTGTATAATAAATCCTTTACATTAAATGCAATTAAATTTGATTCTAGGTTTACTGAAGTATAACCATTAAATAGCATTGCATCAGTTCCAACCTTAAATCTATCTAATAATATTTCGAGTTTATCTACTATTTTTAATTGTTCTGGATTTGTAATCATCTTACGATAATCTGGTAAGAAATTAATTAAATCAGTAAAAATAGGATAATCTGTATTTTCATATTTTTCTAAAGTAGATATTTTAGTATTCTTTGTTATACCAAATACTTTATACAATTTTTCTATCATATCAAGCATTACTACAACTTCACTTTCTTTTATTTCTTCAAAAGCACACTTAATAAATGTTTCAAGTGAACCTAAATGCTTTGCTAAAGGACAGTCTTCATAATTAATTGATTTAACATCACTATCTTCTTTTTCTTCTTTATCACTTGGAAGAAATCTAACTTGTAGTGGATTTATTATTCCACCACTTGCAGAATACATATCAATATATTCTCCTTTATTTTTCCTAATTAATTTTTCATATTCTCCTTCAGCATCAAATAAAAAACATTTATTTCCACGATTAATTTCATTAATAATCATTTTCTTTAAAGTAAAACTTTTACCTCCTCCAGTTGATGCAATTATTGCTAAATTACTTGAAGGTCTTGTTGCATCTTTATGAAATAAATCAAATATTGTAGGCAATGCAGTATGTATATCTGATCCTATCATATACCCTGTTTCATCATTAAAATGTGTTATTGTCAAAGGGAATGATGCTGCTAATGTTAAGCTTGGAAGATAATTATGATAATCTTCAAAACCATTTTTAGTTATATCAAATGATTGCCAACCTTCCATTTGCCTCATACGAGGAGCATCTAATTTAATGTGAAAAACATCAGCGATTTTTTTTAGTTCTTTTATTTTTTCTTCTCTTTGTTTTTTATCACCATTAATTATAATAATGAAATCTACTTTCTTTATTTTTTCATCACCGTTTTTAATTTGAGTCATTAATGCTTGAAAGTTTTCTCTTTCAGTATCCATTTGCGTTGCATCAGACAATTTTCTAGTTGTACTTCTTTCTGATATTAAAAACTCATAATTACTATCAAGTCTTCTTACTAATTCTTCTGTAGGAATTGTATCTTTTATATGAATGCAACACCTAGTATCTGGTACATTAAATAATTCTTCAAAGAACAATTCATCTATAAACGGTGGTATTCTTTTAATGGTTATAATTTGTATTTCTTCTTCATCTGTTTTAATATATCCCATATTTTCTTGAACAAAAAAAGGAGTGATTAATTCAACCAAATCACTCCACATCAATTGTTCTATACTGGCAGTAGACATATATAAATTTACTAAAAATTGATATATTTCTAATTTATTTGTTATAGTTTTAACATTTAATCTAGGTGTCATATTATAGCAATGTATTTTTAATTCCTCTGATATATGTTCTAATGCTTTATCATTATCATTTACTAATACAAAATAATATCTACTTGTTGTTGTTAAATCTTGCTCTTCTAATAATTCTAATCTATCATATCTCTCTTTTAAAAATTCCACTTTTTCTTCTTCATTAGAATATTCCTCAATCAGTCTTGTATAATAATCCTTATTTGCATTAAGATCTATCTTATCATCTAGCTTATATATTCTTAAGTTCAAATCTTTCAGTTGATATAAATACTTTAATTGGTTAAAAAAATTATGTTTTTGAGTATTAGATGTCAAAGATAAATCTATTGCATCTACAGAAAAGACTTTAGCATAACTATTATTACGAAGTTTTATAATTCCATTGTCATTTACAAACTCTGAATTGGTAAATGCTTGTGAATTTTTATATTTGGAATTTAAAATACTTTTTGTTATATATTCATTTTTTATTTTATCTTTTTTTAAAATAAATTTTTCAATAGTTTTATGTTCTTTATCTTTTCTTTTCTGTTCTTTACTAACTTGATTCTTTTTCAAATTTATTCACCCTACCTTCCTTTTGATAAACAAATATTTTCTCTCTAAATAAAAATTTAAATATCAAGCCTACAACTTTATACATTCTATTTTTTTTACTGACATTAATAGGAAGTAAGCAAAATATTCCTATCATCAATCCTATTACTGATAATATTTTTAGTGACGTAAAACAAAACAGAATTATAAATAAAATTATCATTGGAAAAGCAATGATAATATCTGATATTTCTATTCCTTTAAAACCTAAATTTCTTTTAATTGATTTTAGTGTTATATACATTTTTACCTCCTACATCATATTTTTTCTTCTTCTATAATAAGAAGCATTATAACTTGAGCGTGGCATTACTTTTCTTACTGCATCATTCAAACTATTTGCTCCTGCATTAATAAAGGCATCACTTGCACTAAACTTATTTCCATCTGGTTTTCTATTCATCCTTTGACCTGTTGCATACATCTTACATCCCATTGTTTGGGCAAATTGTTGCATTCTTGATGGTGTTTGTCCTTCACCAGTTGTTCCCATAGTTCCTAAAGCTATCCCTGCTTGTGATAGTATTTGTGAGCCAATTGCTTTTCCACCTTTCATCGCACTACCAGTTGCCACAAGTCCAGCACCTACTGTCGCTCCTGCTCCAATTGTTGCACCAATACCAGCCATTTTTCCATATCCCATTAAAGACATTAATTGCTCTCTACCACTTGCTGCACTTACATTAGCACCAATAAATCGATTTATAACCTGACTTCCTGTTAAAATAAATGTCGCACATCCTAAATAAAGTAATGACTTTGTAGTTAAATTTAAAAAGTTATTAGTAAAGAAAATTGTTGCATTTATTTCTTGCATAACCATTACTGTTAGACTTACTATTAACATAACTACTGCACTTTGAAGTGCTAATGATACCAGTTGTTCTATTACTGCTCCTCTTCTTTGCTTATTGCATACACTTGTCGCAAATACTATAGGAGAAATTGAAAACAAAAACAAAAACTCTATTTGCCTACGACCTAACATTATTCCAGCAAAAAACAAACTATAAAGGAAGAAACCTCCACTTATTACTGCCATTAGCCAATTAATATCATATTTATAGTCTTTTTTGTCTGACAATATCACTCTTGATTTTGTTACATATTTATCTAGATACAATTCATCATTATCAAAAGAACCATCTTTAACTAAATCTTCTATACTCTTTTTTTCATCAAATTTATCACTATTTTTATAAGCATCTTTATAAGAAATAAACATAGTAAGCATATTATCACTCATTTTTGTATTATTACTACTTTCAAATATACTACCAGTATAATTAGAAAGTGTTATTGAAAAATTTGATACTTGAACAAATAAAAATGTTGACATCATTATAAGTGTTCCACACTTAACTATTTCCATCATTATATTTTTAAATGTATTTTCTTCATCTGGATCTAAAAGTTTATTTACAAATTTCCAAATTATGAAAAGTGCAAATAAAGTTACTGCTATTGCCATAATTCCAGTATAGAAGTTTTTAAATGTTTGATTATTGGATAATGAATTAATTATATCAAAAGCATTTAATTTTTTTATTATTTCTAAAAGTCCATCTATTAAATCATATATAAAACTTATTATATACCAACCTAGACTTCTTAACAAATCAAAAACTTTTATCATATATGTAACCTACTATGTAAATAACCTAATTATGATATTAACTAATGATATTGCTAGAATAATTCCAAAAATCCCTAATAATGTTTGAACTATTCTTGTTTTTACTCTTGGCTTTTGATCTACATCTACAACAGCATACATTATAAAACTTATTACTAAGGCAATTCCTGCAAGTGCTATACCTACTGCCAATGCCCAATCGGTAATTTGTTTTATTACTTTTAATACAGTATCAACAGTGTATGTGCCACCTTCTAATTGACTAATTGCTAATACATTAAATAAATTTTTCATTATAATCACCCTTTCTTTAAACTATGTCAACAAAAAAAGAACTGTGTAATTATCAATAAACTTGATTAATAACTACACAGTTCCAAGAAAGGGAATGTTCTTTAAAAATAACACTACACCATATCTCAAATAGTGCAGTTATCAATCTAATTTTCAAAGAACTTCAGTTTATTTTATTTTGACATTTCTATATTATCCTTTTCTAATCTATCTATTAAAGATTTATTCATATAAGAATTAACTATTTCTTTATTACAAATAATATCTTCTACATCAACTCTATCATCATTACCAGCAACAAAATGCTTACCATCAAATGAATTATCTTTATCGCTAAAATTCCTTTCAAATATTAATGGTACAGTGCTTTCACAATTAGAATGATATATTGCAAAAAAGCCTTTTTGCTTTGTCTTTAATTCATTGTCTACATAAATATTATTATCAACTAGAAAGCCTATTACTTCATAATATTGATTAAACTCTTTACTATATGCTTGACCTCTTACTAATGGACCTATTTCAGTAGGTTTTATTTTTAACTCTCTTGTATTAGAGTTATCAATTATATCCAAGCATCTTTTGATTTTATCTTCCATACTGGCATTATCTAATTCCCTCATAGATTGATAATACCAAGTACAATTTTCTATGATATCTGATTTTTCTTCTAATACTTCCTTAATAAAAATATTATTTTTAGTCATATATCCCTGCTCTTTATCACTCCATAAATCTAAAGTAGTAAAGAAAATTTGATCATCATAATCAAAACCCAAAAAATAATATTTATTATCATCAACACCTAGAAATGCTTGACCTTTTTTTAATTTATCTTTCAAGCTCATCACTTTCCTTTCTTCTGTCATCATTAAACATTGTTTGTAAACAGCCATAACCACATATCTTATATTCTCCATCATCTAATGTTATATAGTCATACAAAGCATAATCATCTACTTCTTGGTTTAAAGTTTCAAAATCTTCATCAGTAAAATCTTGTTCTTCTTTCAGTTCTTCCCAATCATTATAATCAATATGACACATATTAGATTCACTCTCACAAACAAAATCATAAACATATTTTAATAACGGACTTAATTTACTTACTTTTGGTAATGTTAACTCTTTACCTTTACCTTGCTCTATAAGTCTATATAATGAGTTTTCAATTTCTTCCATAGATGCCATATTATAATTACAATCCAAATCTGAAACATCATAATAATTTATTACATTTGCTTGATCACCTGTTTCCAAGTTTTTAATTATATAGTTAACATATAAATCATCTTGATCGTTCCAATAGTTTAATATTTTATATTTCATAGCTATCTTTCTATTTCAGTATTTTCTTTGTTAGAAGTTTTAGTATGAATTTGTCCATCAGAAGTATAAACTTTATTATTTTTTCTATCCGTAACTTCAAAACCTAAAATATCAATTGCTTTATCTTTATATGTTTTTCCATCTTTTACAACATCTTTTTGATATGTGGATATTCTACCCTTTACAGAAATCCAATCACCTTTTTGTATTTCATTTCCATAAGAATTAACTAAATCACCTCTTAAAATAATTGGCACATATTGAGTATTGCCATTGTTATTTTGTGCTAAATCAAACCTTAATATTTTTTTACCATTTTGATTAGTATAAATATCATTAATATTAGCAACATTTCCTTCCAATTCAAAACTATTTCTTGAATTTCTCATTTCTTTTTCATTATTGTTCATCTTATTTTCTCCTCCTTTTTTCTGTTAAAATGTTCAACAATTCTTTTATATAAAAACAAATCAGTTCCATCTATACATTCAATTTTACAATTGTTGTCTTCTAAAAACTGTAAAAAAGAGATGTTATCATAAATATTTCTTGATAAATGTGTAACATCTCTTATAATTAACTTTGAATACTTATGTTTTTTTATATCGTTCATTAATCTATTTAGTTCTTTTCTATCTAAACTTAAACGATTTTCTACTTCATCTAAATAAATTTCATAATTATATTTTTTTAGATTACAATATTTTTTTACTAGTGAAATAATACTATTTTTTACATAACTATTACTATTTTTTAAACTAATATAAACTGCAACTTCTTCCATTTTTTCACTACCTTTCTAAATCTTCCTCAATTTTTTTAGATTCACTATTAAAACTTGATAAGGCACTATCTAAATCATCCCCATAATAATGTCCATTTAACCAACTACCTGTTGTCTTATCTAAATAAGATGCAACTATAAATTGCTTACTTTCTATTGCATATATTAAAGAATAATATGTTTCATTTTCTTTAAGTACAATACATTTTCCCATACCGCTATTATTAAATATCATTTTAATAATTCTCCTTATCAACTAAATTACCAACATAAACAACTTGTTTGTTAGTTCCACTTATACAAGTAATAAGTGTTATATCTGATTTGTTAGTGATTTTTAAATCAGTTGTTCCAGTTTTTTCTATCTCATATCTATTAGACACTTCATAAATATATTTAACGCCTTTATAATAAAAGTTTATTTTATCTTTCATATCTAACTTCTTTAGATTTTTAAAAAAAGATATATAACTATTACCAGAATGACCTGCCAAAATTATATGACTATTTATTTGTTCATCTGGTAGGGTTGTTTCCTTTAAAGTATAAATATTTTTATTAACATTATTACTTGCACTTGTTTTATCTACTATACCTTTTTTTAAATTAATTTTTGGTATTTCTAAAACACCAATATAATTATCAGTTTCTTCTTTAACTGTTGGAGTTTCAACACTTACTTCTTCATCAGAGTCTTTTTCTTCTTTAATTTCAAAAAACTCCTCTACCTTCTCATTATCAACACTATCTTGTTTCTTTTGCTGATAATGATTATATATGTTATATGAAATACCTAGAAGAAGTAAAAAGATACCCAAAAATATTATTAATGAGTATCTTTTATTTTTTATTGGATTTTCTTTTTTTAATAGTTCCATAAGTTATCACTCCTATACCTAATGCAGATATTCCTAGCATAATAAATGGCATATAATCATTTTTTAAAGTATTAGGTACTTCAACAATGATTTTTTCATCAGATAATTCTGATTTAACTATTTTCCCATCCTCAAGTATTTCAAACCACATCTTCTCATCATTAATTTGATATCCTTCAGGAGCTTCTTTTTCAATAAAATAGTATTTTCCATATCTTAAATTTTCAATTAAAATCTTGCCTTCTTCATTAGTTCTTCCACTA